>CALMWA010000365.1 GCA_937873125.1 uncultured Actinomycetes bacterium
TTACGCCCAATAATTCCGGACAACGCTCGCCCCCTACGTATTACCGCGGCTGCTGGCACGTAGTTAGCCGGGGCTTCCTCGAAGGGTACCGTCAAGCTAGGGGCTATTAACCCTTCGCCCTTCGTCCCCAACAACAGAGCTTTACGACCCGAAGGCCTTCCTCGCTCACACGGTGTTGCTGCATCAGGCTTTCGCCCATTGTGCAAGATTCCCGACTGCTGCCTCCCGTAGGAGTCTGGGCCGTGTCTCAGTCCCAGTGTGGCTGATCATCCTCTCAGACCAGCTATCCATCGTCGCCTTGGTGGGCCGTTACCCCACCAACTAGCTAATGGACCGCGGGCCCATCCCTCACCGGATGGCCGAAGCTACCTTTCCTCTACTTACCATGCGATATGTAGAGCTTACGGGGTATTAGCCGGAGTTTCCTCCGGTTGTCCCCCTGTGAGGGGCAGGTTGCCCACGTGTTACGCACCCGTTCGCCACTTTACTCACCCCGAAGGGCTTTCTCGTTCGACTTGCATGTCTAAAGCACACCGTCAGCGTTCGTCCTGAGCCAAGATCAAACTCTCCGAACTATTACTCCAGCGCTGCAACGCGCCGATTGAGCAATATTGGTGCGGGCCTAAGCCTCTCGGCTATCCCCGCTCGGCGATCCGCTTCTACTCCCGGATCGCTTAGAGTCAGTCTCGGCGTAATGACAGGTTTACCTGTTACTACTTGGTCTTTCGCTACTATTCAGTTTTCAAAGCCTCCAAGCCCCTTGCCTCTCGGCGGAGCCGACGGAGAAATGAACCTGTTCAGAGCGACTAAAACGCCCACCTTTCGGTGGGCCGAGTACTGGCTCCCAATTTGCTGAGAGATTACTCTGCGCGCCCCGCTTTGGTTTTCAAATCGCTTTCCGTCATCAGCCAGGGAAGTATACCAAACCGGACCGGGCTGTCAACGCCCAGGTGCCGGTAATACGGTCGAACTTCACCAGCTTTTTCAGGCCGACTTCTAGCCCCTTACCTCTCGGCGGGACACAGTTCTCTGAGTTGGTGAGTCAGTTTAGTAACCCTGCTGATCCCGTCGGGACTAGGCTGCCTCAGATGTCGGCGAGGGGTATTGTAGCGGCCCATCCACCCACGTCAAGCGGTTTGCTAAATATTCTTTAAATGCCGTCTAACTGGCGGCTACCAGGCGAGCGTAGCGGCGTTTGCCGACCTGTATGACCTGGCCTGCTAGTTGTTCGGTCGGCAACGAGGCGCGTTCGTCGCTGAGCACCTGTCCGCCAATGCGAACCGCACCGCCCTTTATAAACCTGCGGGCTTCTCCATTAGTCTGCGCAAAACCGGACCGCACGATTAGGTCTACTATCCAAATTTGATCCTCGTGCGGCAACGAGACTTCCGGTGCGTCGTCAGGGACTTTGCGCTGGACCAGCGTATCGAAAGTACGCTCCGCGTCCGAGACCGCGCTGTCGCCGTGGAAGTTACGCACGAGAGAACGCGCCAGTTCACGCTTTTGTTGGACGGGCTCGGTATCGGGAGGCGTGCAACCTAGTAGGAGTGTGTAGTAGTCTGGCATGAGCTCGTCCGGGATGCTCATAGCCTTGCCGTACATATCGTTGGGAGGTTCGGAGACGCCGATGTAGTTACCGAGGGATTTACTCATCTTCATCTTGCCCTCGGTCCCGACTAGCAGGGGCATGGTGAGGACACACTGGGGTCGCTTGCCGTAGTACTCCATCATCTGGCGTCCCATGAGCAGGTTATAGAGTTGGTCCGTGCCGCCCAGTTCCACATCGGCAACAACAGCTACCGAGTCGTAGGCCTGCATGAGCGGGTAGAGGAGCTCGGTCAGGGATATCTGATCGTTGGCGGTGTAACGCTTGCTGAAGTCGTCGCGCTCCAAAATGCGGGCGACGGTAGTAGCACGGGTGAGGTGAATGATATCGGCTAGCGAGAGCGGCGCTAGCCATTCGGAGTTGTGTCGCACCTCGGTTAGCTCCGGGTCGAGTATCCGGTACGCCTGTTCGAGATACGTCCGGGTGTTCGCCTCGATCTGCTCTGGTGAGAGAACGGGACGGGTCTTGGAGCGTCCGGAAGGATCTCCTACCCTCGCTGTGTAGTCGCCGACCACGAGGACGGCCGTGTGCCCGAGTTTCTGAAACTCCCGCAGCTTGTTGAGAACTACGGCGTGCCCGAGATGGATGTCCGGCGCGGTCGGGTCCAGCCCAAGCTTGACCCGCAGAGTGTCTCCACTCCGCAGGCGGCGTTCAAGCTCATCCGCCGGGATCTTGTCTACCGCGTTCCGAAAAATGGCGTCGAGATCAGGTTTATCGTTCATAAATCAAATGTAACTTATCCGCAACTAGAATGTAACGCGGACGCCGGTGTTGTAGTATACCCAACCGATGGCTCGTACCTATCCCAGAAATAGGGTTGGCGGACAGAGGCGGGCAGCCTCGGGACGGCCCATCCGTCTACCGGCGAGTCCTAAGAAGGGGCGCGCCGGCGGTGGCAACCTCCGAAAGAAGATACTCAGGGGCGTGGGAATCCTCGCTCTGTGCGTCTTCGTCGCGGGGCTGGCTTTCGCAATCGGGGCGTACGTGGGGCTTGTCAAGAGCGTGGGGAATCTGGAGAAGCCGCAGAGCGTAGAGAGCCACCCCACGTATATATACTCAGCGCCCATCGGGGGCAAAGACGGCTCGCGCCGCGTGATCGGAACTATCTTCCAGGGTGAGAACCGAAAGACCGCCTCTCTGGACGAGATGCCGCCCAACCTGCTCAACGCGCTCGTAGCCAAAGAGGACGAGCGATTTCGGGAGCATGGCGGCGTGGACCTGTGGGGAATCATGCGAGCGTTGTGGGTGGACTTCCAGGCCGGCAAGAAAGTTGAGGGCGCCAGCACGATCACCCAGCAATACGTCAAGAACGCCTACCTCACGCAGGACCAGACCTGGTCGCGCAAGATAAAGGAAGCTCTCATTGCCGTCGAGATCGAGCGCCTCCAACCCGACAAGGACCAAATCATTGCGGACTACCTCAACATCGTGTACTTCGGGTCCAACGCCTATGGCGTGGAGGCGGCCGCGGAGACGTACTTCAACAAGTCGGTCGAGGACCTCACCACGGGAGAATCCGCCGCGCTTGTCGGGATCCTCTGGTCCCCTTCGACGCTTGGTGCTGACCGTAGCGCGGCGACGGAACAGCGGAACCTGGTCTTGAAGAAGATGTTCGATGCGGGGTACATCACGCAGCAGGACCGGGACCAGTCGCTAGATGAGGAACTCCCCAAAGAGTGGCCGGTGGCGCCGATGGTCCAGTCGGGCCTCAAGGGACCGCAGATCACCAGGAACTTCACCGAGCTGGTTCAGCAAGAGCTGATCAAGAAGTACGGCTCCAACACCGTATTGAACGGCGGCCTGAGCGTGTATACGACCCTAGACCTCGAAGCGCAGGTCGCAGCGCAGGACACCATCTACGGTCCGAGCGGCTACCTGACGAGCCCGGACCTCCCGGACGCCGCGCTGCTCTCCATCGAGCCGGAGACCGGCTACATAAAGGCGATGGTCGGCAACAGGGACCAGAGCTCGCGTTTCAACCTCGTGACCCAGGCGCAACGCCAGCCGGGCAGTTCCTTCAAGCCCTTCGCGCTGATCGCCGCCCTGGAGCAGGGCATAGACCCGGAGACCACGAAGTTCGTCTCGGAGAAGAAGGTCTACCAGGTGCCCAACGGCGCGGGCGGGACCGAGCGCTGGAAGGTCGAGAACTACGGCGAGGAAGAACGGGGCCTCATAAACCTCGAACAGGCGCTCTGGGAATCAGACAACACGGTCTATACAGATTTGGTAATGAACACGGACGGCAAGGGTCTGAAGAACGGTCCCGAAGCGGTAATGGATGTCGCCGAGCGGCTGGGCATATCGGTGGACGCCTCCGAGCAGCCTGAGCCCTCTATCGTGCTCGGCACCAAAGAGGTCTCACCCATCGAGCACACGGCGGCGTATGCGACCATCGCCAACGGCGGACGGCGCGTCGAACCCACCGCCATAGAGAAGGTTGTAAGTAACGAAGGCCAGGAGGGCGAGAAAGTCCTTTTCAAGGCGAATCCGAAACAAGGCGAGCAGGTGATAGACCCGGAGATAGCGGCGCAGGCTACGGAGATCATGATCGGCGTCGTGACGCAGGGGAACGGCGGAAAGGCCGCTCTGGGCGACAGGCCCATCGCGGGCAAGACCGGCACCTCGGAGAGCTTCTTCGACTCGTGGTTCATCGGGTACACGCCTCAGATGACCACCGGCATTTGGATGGGCTACGGCGCGGGCGGTCAGACGATGGAGGAGTTGCTGGACCCGGAAGAAGGCGCCTACTATGGCAGCATCGGCTCGACAACGGAGATCTGGCAAAAGTACATGCTGCAGGCGATGGACGGTAAGCCCGTGGAGAGGTTCAAGGGCGTGGACGACGATATTCAGAACGGCGGCCTGACCGCCACGGAGCCTGACAGCGCTACCGCTATCACTTCGGTCACCGGCGCTACCGCCACCACGGACCCCACCGCAACGTCCGTACCCACGGAGCCCTAAGCACTCTAGAACGAACGCTTCAGACCGCGTTTGTTAACTCCCACCGGGGGTTTAGAAACATTGGGATCGCCGAGTACGAGGTATCGCCAGGGAAGGTCCGTGCCGCGCGAGATTCCAATGCGGGTGGTGGATATGATCTCACCTTCCGGCGTCGAGCCCCAGCGAATAGCGAGTTTCCCATTCGTAAGACTTTGACCATCTCTCGACAGATCAATCCCAAGAGCTTGAGTCAGGCGTCCAGGTCCGTCGCACAGATGGGTGTCGCGTCCGCGCCTCTCT
>CALMWA010000366.1 GCA_937873125.1 uncultured Actinomycetes bacterium
AGGTAGAGCATCATAATGAGCGCCGCGAACAGCACGTCCACGGCCCCCGCGGAGATACTTAACGAGATGGCGACCCAGAGTACCGCGAGCGCGACGATGGTGATGACCCGGAGCCTGCGCGTCGGCTCCACTTTGCGGAAGGCGTCCAGGGCGGTAACGGTGGTGAGCATCGCGCCGTAGGCGTTGATCCCCATCGTTGCGACGAGCGCCGCGACCGAGGAGAGCGCCAGGACGACGCCGAGCCCACCGAACACGGTGTCGCCAGCGTCGCGCAGGGAGACCAGCGCGTCCGTGGCGTCGAGACGGGTGGCGAGCCAGGCGCCCAGGGCTATGAGCCAAACGGCCGACCCCGAAGCTCCGAAAAAGACCGCCGCGATGATCGCCCGCGGCCGGGTGTAGCGCGGCAGGTAGCGCGAGTAGTCCGAGACGTAGGGGGCGTAGGTGATGTTGTAGGAGGCGCTCGCCGTGAATTGCGCCATGAACGCGACGAGTGTGAAGCCACCGGGAGAGCCGCCGCTGCCCCCGGCGGCGCCGAAGATCACGGCGGCGGTCAAGATGATGTAGAGCGGTAGCGAGATGTAGAACAGCACCCGGAAGAGTGTATGCAGATAGTCGTGGCCATAGATCGCAAACAGCGCGGCGATGGTGGCGATCACCACGATCACGACCGTCCCATTCCAGCCGAAGAGACCGTTTAGGCCCGCAGATATTAGAACCGAATCCACGACGTTGAACGCGACAAAGGTAAAGAACGTCGCCACGAGCGCCAGCAGCACACCGCGGTAGCCGAACTGCGCGCGCGACTGCACCATCTGCGGCAACCCGAGTTGCGCGCCCTGAATAGCGTGGAAAGCCATAAACAACGTCCCGAACAATATGCCGAGCGTCCCGGCCAGTATCGTCCACCCAAGCGAGAGCCCAAGCCCCGGACCTATGAAGCCGATCGTGATCGTGAAGAACTGAAAGTTCCCGAGAAACCAGAACGGCCCCTGATGCCAAACCTTGCCGTGCCGCTCATCCTCCGGCACGTAATCGATCGAACGCCGTTCGATCCTCCGCCCCAGACCACCCTGATCCTCAACCCTAGACGCCATGATTCCTCCCCTCACCCCAAACGTGATCATTCCAGTCAAACTTCATCGTTCTAGTGTAGAGATCGACTTATTCCCGGTCAAGAAGTGTGCCGGCGGCGTGCTCTCTAGCCTGCTCGTAGGCGTATCCGTAACGGTACACGGTCGCCTCATCGAAGCTCCGGCCGATTAGTTGCAGCCCCACCGGCAAGCCCGCTACTGTAAAGCCGCACGGTACGGAGAGGCTCGGGAGGCCGGTAAAATTCGTCGGGCCGTTGAGGCGGGTCAGAGCCGAGTAGACTGCCTCCTCATAGCCGCCGATATTCGTCTCCCGCTCCCCGATCTTCGGGGCCGGTATCGGGACCGCCGGGACGAGTAGCACGTCCGCTGCTTGGAGCGCGCGCCCGAACTCCTCCCGCGCCTGCAACCTCCTCTGTTGGGCGTTAGCGTACCTGTAAGCTCGCAGGTCTTCGCCGCTCCGCAGGCGTTCCGCCCCCTGATCGTCGAACTTCTCCGGCGCCGACTTCAGGCGCTCTTCGTGGACAGCGTAGGCCTCGGCGGCGAGGGTGAGACGCTGCGCCTTCAGCGTCTCCCAGAGGTTTGGTATCTCGACCTCGCGCACCGCCGCCCCAAGCTCCCGGAAGACCTCGATATCCTCCCGCACCCGCGCCTCCACCTCTCCGTCCAAGTGCTCGAAGTAGAAACTCGCCGGGATGCCGATGGCCCCGCCCCGGATACCCCGTTCCAGGTTGCGGGTGAAGTCCTCGGCGGGACGGTCGGCGGAGTGAGGGTCGGCAGGGTCGTGGCTGGCGACAGCGCTGAGGAAGAAGGCGTTGTCCTCGACAGTGCGGGTGAGTGGGCCGACGTGGTCCAGGGTCCAGGCGAGCGGGAAGACGCCATGCTTGCTCACACGGCTGAAGGTAGGCTTCATGCCGACGACGCCACACAGGGCGGCGGGGATGCGGATGGAGCCGCCGGTGTCGGAGCCGAGGGCCCCGTAGCAGAGGTTCGTGGCTACGGCCGCGCCCGAGCCGCCGGAAGAGCCGCCCGTCATGCGGCTCAGGTCGTGGGGGTTCCTCGTAGATCCAAAGCGTGAGAGGTCGCCGGTCGGACCGTAAGCGAACTCGTGGGTGTTGGTCTTGCCAACCATCACGGCCCCGGCCTCTTCGAGCTTCAGGGCTACGGTGGCGCTGTGGTCCGGGACGTAGTCCTCGAAGAACGCGGAGCCCATCGTAGTTCGGACGCCTCTGGTGAAGACCAGATCCTTCAGAGCGACGGGTACGCCGTGCAGCGGGCCACGATACTCCCCGGACAGTATCTCCTTCTCCGCCCGGCGCGCGGCCTGCAGCGCGCGCTCACCCGTCACCGTGATGAAAGCGTTAGTCTCGTCGGCCTCGATGCGCTCAAGCAGCGCCCCCACCACATCCACCGGCGAGACACGGCGCTCCCGCAGTTCGCGGGCGAGCGCGGCGAGGGTAATAGGAAGCTCTTCCATCGTCCGTATCTTACAGACTTCAGGCAGCCGAAG
>CALMWA010000367.1 GCA_937873125.1 uncultured Actinomycetes bacterium
GAGATCGCTGGTTGATGGGTGTTTGTGCGGGCATCGCCTACACCTACGGTTGGAGCCCGAACATGGTGCGTCTCGCGACGGTTATCCTGGCGATCATCATTCCGGGACCGAGCGCGATCCTCACCCTCATCGCCTACCTCATCCTGGGCGCCATCCTGCCCGAGAGCGACGAGTTCTAGCGGGTCTTGGACTTCGCGGAGGCGCAGAAGGAGGCGCTGGGCTGCACGAAGTGCGGCCTGTGCCACTCCAGGACGCGGGTCGTCTTCGGCGAAGGACCACTGAACGCCGGACTCTTTATCGTCGGTGAGGCGCCGGGCTTTAATGAGGATGCGGAGGGGCGGCCCTTCCGGGGCGCGTCCGGGATGCTCCTCGACCGGATCCTGGATTCCCAGGGGATCGGGCGCGACGAGGTATATCTGACGACGCTGGTGAAGTGTCGCCCGCCGGAATCCCCGCCGCGCTCGCCGAAACCCGCGGAGATCAGCGCCTGCCGGCCCTACCTCATGGCGCAGCTCAAGGCGGTCGACCCGAAGGTCGTCGTGGCGCTGGGAGACATAGCGAGCCGCGTGCTGACCGGACGCAAGGAGGCCGTCTCGCGCATCCGGGGGCGGGCCATACCGCTCGACGGGCGCTACGTCTTCCCGACGCTCGCTCTCAGCCGGGCGCTCTACACCCCGGCGGACCGGGACCTCCTGCTCTCGGACTTCTCTCGGCTGCCGGAACTCTTGGAGGCCGAACGCCCCTCCACCTACGGGACCCTCAACGTTCCCCGAACCCCCGACGCCGAGCGCGAACCCGTCCAGCCCGGACTCTGGTAGAGAGCCGGTGATGTGGGAAGGGCTGAACCCGGCCGCGCTCGAAGCCCTGGCCGCCCAAATTGCCGGAGCACTGCGCCCCGGCGACGTCGTAGTCCTCGCGGGAGAGGTCGGGGCCGGCAAGACGACCTTTGTCCGGGCGGCGGCTGCCGCCCTCGGCGTCCGGGAGCGTGTGACGAGCCCGACCTACCAACTCGCCCGCGGCTACGAAGGTACGGTGAACGGACACCGAATAGCAGTCAACCACCTCGACCTCTACCGGCTCGAAGGACTCGAAGACCGGGACGTGCTGGAGTTGGACGATTACCTCGACCCGCGGGCCGTCACGTTCATCGAGTGGGCCGAACCCGCGCTCGGCCACCTGACGCAGCCGACCGTCGTCCGCATCCAGCACGAGACCCCAGCGTCGCGCCGGGTTAGCATCGAAGGCCCGGTCGCGGCGCGGCTCGGCGCAGAGCGTCCGGTACAGTCGTGTTGATCCTGGCGCTCGACGCCTCGACCCCCACCATCGCGGTCGGCCTCGCCCGCACGGAAGACCGCGCGGAGGACGAGCAACGCCGGATGCTGGCTGAAGTATCCGTCTCCGCGCGGGGCGCCTCCGAAACCCTGCTACTGGCGGTCCACGACGTTTTGGAACTCGCCGGGGAGGAGCTAGGGTCGGTAGACCTGATCCTGACCGGCACCGGACCCGGAACCTTCACCGGCATCCGCATCGCCGCCGCGACCGCCCGCGCGCTCTCGCTTGGAACCGGTGCTGAACTCTCCGCCAACTCCACCCTCGCCGCCCTGGCCGCGCCTGCCCTACCGGTAGCAGGCGACGTACTCGCCGTCATAGATGCTCGGCGGGGACAAGTCTTCGCCCAGCGCTTCACGGACGCTGTGCCGACGCGAGAGATCGTCTGCGCAACACCCCAGGATCTGCGCGTGGACGGTAGACCCTTGCTGGTCGGGGACGGAGCGGTGCGTTACCGGGAGGTCCTCTCCCGTCGCGGCAACATCCCGCCGGGCGACTCTCCGTTGCACCGGGTGAGTGCGGCGGGGCACGTCCTGTCGGCGGCCCTGGCGGTCTCGGATGCGGAGGCTCTCGTGCCCATCTACGTGCGCGAGCCGGACGCCGAGGTGCGTCGGGACCTGAATCCGTGGAGTCGCCGGTGAAGGAGTCTGCCGTGGAGCCGGTGTTGCGGCCGATGTGCGCTGCGGACCTACCGGTTGTAATGGAGATCGACGCCGAGAGCCTCCCGCGTCCGTGGAGCGCGGCGCTCTGGCGCGAGGAACTTGAGAGCCCGTTCGGCTCATACATGGTGCTGGAGGACGGGGGCGTGATAGTCGCCCACATCGGTACGAAGACCGTGGCGGATGAGCTGCACGTAATGACGGTCGCCGTTCGTCCCCGCTACCGCCGGCGGGGTTACGCGCGGGCCATGATCTCTACCGCCATCGCCGCCACCCCCGAAGCCCGGCACGTCCACCTGGAGGTGCGGCCCGGCAACATCGCCGCCCGCTCCCTCTACGAGTCGATGGGCTTCGTCGTGACGGGCCTGCGCCCCCGTTACTACGGCGACGAGGACGCCGTCCTGATGACCCTGACCCTCTAAGATGCTAACCTCGACCCGACGTGCAGGAACGGCAGGGAGGTCGGTATTTTGGCTACGTTGTTCACAAAGATAATCGAGGGGGAGCTACCGGCACGCTTCGTCTACAAGGATGAGCGGTGCGTTGCGTTCATGACCATAAACCCGATCCGGATGGGCCACGTCCTCGTAGTGCCGAGAGTGGAGGTGGAACACTGGCTCGACCTCGCCCCCGACCTGATGACGCATCTGACGCAGGTCTCCCGCTCTATCGGCAACGCCATTCAGCAGGCTTACAACCCGTCGAAGGTCGGCCTGATGCTGGCGGGCCTCGAAGTCCCGCACGTCCACATACACCTCCTACCCATAGACCGATTAGAAGACATGAGCTTCGAGTACGCCCAGGCGGACCCCGACCCGGCGGAGCTTGATGAGGCCGCGGAGACTATCCGCGCGGCGCTCGAAGACCTCGGCGTCTCAGGCGTCGCGTGCTAGGCGTCGCCGCGTTCGTGAGCCTCGCGCTCCCGCTGCTCCTTGCGGGCCGCCCGGCGGCGGCGGGTGTCCTCCCAGCTCTCGAAGGGTTTCAGGAGTGGGAGTGCCGGTGCCAGGCATGCCAGAAAACTGATGAAAAGCCCGGTAGCGATCAGGGGGTCCACCGGACCCCGGATCAGGTAGATGACGAACATCGCCAGCATCACCAGCGCGATGAACGCGAACATCAGCGAGAAGGTGCGCATGGGGTGAGTATACCGGCAACCGGATCGCCGGCTGTTATAAATAACCCATGATCCTCGCCATCGAGACCTCCTGCGACGACACCTGCGCTGCCGTCGTCGAACCGTCCGGCCGGCGCGCGCTCTCGAACGTCGTCCACACCCAGACGGAGCACGAGCGCTACGGCGGCGTCGTCCCGGAGGTCGCATCCCGCGCCCACCTCGAACGGCTGGACGGCGTGGTCGAACGGGCGCTCACGGAGGCTTCCGTCACCCTGGACGACGTGACCCGCGTAGCCGTGACTACGCGGCCGGGGCTCATCGGAGCGCTGCTCGTCGGGGTGGCAGGGGCGAAGGGGATCGCTTACTCGCGGAGACTCCCGCTCGTGCCGGTGGATCACCTCGAAGGCCACGTCGCCGCTGCGTATCTTACGGAGCCGCATCTAGAGCCGCCGTTCGTAGCCCTGATCGCCTCCGGCGGCCACACGGCACTCTACTCCGTACGGCCGGATGGCAGGATGCGTCTCCTGGGCGAGACCCTCGACGACGCGGCGGGCGAAGCTCTGGACAAGGGCGCGCGCATGCTCGGCCTCGGTTTCCCCGGCGGACCGGCCATCTCGAAAGCGGCCGCTGACGGAGACCCCACGCGCTACGAATTCCCTGTAGGGCTCAAGGAGCGGGACAACCTGGACTTCAGCTTCTCGGGCCTAAAGACTAGCCTGCTCTACCGCCTGAAAGCCCTGGACGAGGAGCGTGTCCGGGCGGAGATTCCGCACCTGGCCGCCGGCTACGAGGCCGCCGTCGTCGAGGCGTTGGTCCGCAAGCTGCTGCGCGCCGCCGATATTCACGAGACCCTGGCGGTAGTCGTTGCCGGCGGGGTCGCGGCGAACGCACGGCTGCGCCGCCGGCTGGAGATGGAGTGCGGGAGCCGGGGTCTGAAGCTCATCATTCCGCCCTCCGCGCTGTGCACGGATAACGCTGCCATGATCGGGGCCGCCGCGGCCCGCTCGTCCGCCGTAACTTACCCCGACTACCTGAGCCTGAACGCCCGCAGCGTCTAGACGAACCTCCCTATCCTCGACCGGGGCTGTAACGGCTACTCTTGACGGCCGGTCGCGGGCGTGTGAGAGTGTAACCTTAATTAACCGGTTCTCCGGGGCGGGCCTCGAGGAGTTAGAGGGGAGAGGGTTGGCACCGTATCTAAGTTGGACCAGGGCGGCTTACGTCTTCTTCGTGCTGTCCGTACTCGCCGCTCTCCTGAAGCTCGGCGGATCCGGTCTCGCCCAACAAAAGATACTGGCTGAGGAATCCCCGGAGCCCGCGACTACCATCGAGCTGACGACACCGGAGAACACCACGCTGGAGAGCGCCACACCCGAAAATACTACGTCTGAAACCATCACTGCGGAGGGCGAACAGGTGAATACGGCCCCGGCTCCCGACGCAGCCTCGCTCGTCGTGCGAGGCCCGAAACCCGCTCGTCCGGTTCCCGTGAAGAAGCCCGCTTCCGTGGGGGAGCCGCCGGTGTTCTATCGTCCCTCCGCGCGCGCCGCCGCTCCTCCTGCTCCCGACGCTACCGGCATCGCGCCCACTGCCACGGGACCTGTGTGTGGAGACCTGGGCAACTTCCCGAAGAGTAGCAAGGCCGTTTTCCCGCTCTCGAACCTGTATTTCAACTCCTACGACGATACCTGGGGCGCGCCGCGTCCGCAGGGAGGCCACGAGGGAGCCGACATGATGAGTCCCTTCGACACCCCCGAGTATGCCATCACGGACGGTACCATCGTTCCAGTCTCCGGGGCGAACGGCAATGGCTGGAACACGCTCGGCGGCTACACGGTCATGCTGCGGGCGGACTACGCTGTCGGCCCCATAGAGGTGGGAGACCTCTTCTACTACGCCCACATGAATAAAGAGAGCGCCCTGAAGATTGGGACCCGCGTCCGGGCTGGTCAGATCCTAGGATACGCCGGAGATACGGGCTACGGTCCCGAGGTCACCCGCGGACTCATGCCCTCGCACCTGCACTTCGGGTGGTACGACACGACCGGGGCCCGTACCGCCCTCGACTCCGGCGCGATGAACCCCTACCCCCTTCTCGAGTGGCTCAAGGCCAACGGCGGCGCCGTCGCCGGCGGCTCGGACGCCCGGTACTGCAAGGTGCCGCAGACCGGACCTCCTGTCCCCTCGACGGGCGGTGACACCTGGAGCTACCCGACCTCTCCCGGTGTTCGGCCCGACCTCGACACCGGCTCCGACGACGGCCGGCCAAGCCCCGTCGTAGAGGAGAGCGCGTCCTCCGTCGAGCGAGCGCCTGGCGGCGAGAAAGAGAAACCCGACGCGGAGAAACCCGGCGCCGACCGTCCCATGAATCGGCCCGCGAACCGGCCGGAGGAGCCGGCTTCTGACCAGCCTACTGCGAAGCCGCGTCCCCCTGAGATCACCGCCCCAGAGATTACCGCTCCGGTCGTGGAACCTCCAGATACTCCTGACGTAGTCATCCAGCCCGAGATCCCGAAGCCCAAACCCCAGAGGCCCAGCGCGGCGAACCCGAACTCCATCGGGCACTGGGTCAACGGGCTGATCTCGTCCGTCACCGGCTCGTCCAACGAGGCCCGCCCCAACGGTAGCCCCCGCCCCGACGACAAACCCAAGAAGCACCCGAAGAAGCACAAAAAACACCCGGAGAAAGAGACACCGAACCGCCCGAAGCCGAAGCACCAACAACGCCCGGCGCTGAAGGAAGATACCGTCTGCGACGACCCCAAACTTCGTGACCCACGCACCGGCGAACCCTGCGAGAAGACGACCGCTGCGCCGGAGACCACCACACCAGCGGAAGACACGACGCCAGCGGAACCCGATGCCGGAGAGTCCACACCATCCGAAACCACCAACCCGGCGCCGGACCCACCGCCCACGCAGACTCCGGCTACGGATACGCCGCCAACGGAGTTAAAGGAGCCGGAGAGTAGCCCGGAGCCGGTCCCCGGAGAAGGTACAGCGCCCCAGTAGGCCGAAGGCCGGCGGCCGTTCGGAGATACTAGGCGCTAGCCGTCCCGAGGATGCGCTCCCGATCCTCTCCCGTGAGTATCGTGCTCCGGGCGCAGACCATGCAGGTGGTGTGTACGTTCTCCGGGTGATCCTTGACGTAGAGCATCAGCACCTTCTTCGGAACGAGGTAGAAGATGTGCTCCGTGCGCTTCCCGCAGCGTTCGCAAAACCTCTCTTCCCGCCCCAACTCCTTCGGGATGCGGTTCAAGCTCGGTATCTTGTCTGTTCGGAAGATGCTCATAAAGATGTTCATGGTTTGAATTGTAACCCAGCAAATACTATACTCTGCGCGCTGGCACTCGATACGTTAGAGTGCCGAAAGCGGCAGTCGCCGCGAAGTTCCGTAGTGTAACAGAGGAGGTTGAATAGTGGCGCACAAAGAGCTCAAGTTCGACAGCGAGGCGCGGCGCGCGTTGGAGGGTGGGGTAAACAAGCTCGCCGACGCGGTCAAGGTGACGCTAGGACCGAAGGGCCAGTACGTGGTGTTGGACAGGAAGTTCGGTTCGCCGACGATCACCAACGACGGTGTAACGATTGCTCGTGAGATCGAGCTAGAGGACATCTTCGAGAACCAGGGCGCGCAGCTCGTCAAAGAGGTGGCGACCAAGACCAACGACGTCGCGGGCGACGGCACGACCACGGCGACGGTGCTCGCCCAGATCATCGTGCGCGAGGGCCTGAAGAACGTCGCGGCGGGGGCCAACCCGGTCATCCTGCGCGCGGGCATCAACAAGGCCGTCGAGGTGGCGGTCGAGGCCATCAAGAGCCAGTCCACCGAGATCTCCGAGAAGAACGAGATCTCCCGCGTCGGCGCGATCAGCGCGCGCAGCGAGGAGATCGGCAACGTCATCGCCGAGGCGATAGATAAGGTCGGCAAGGACGGCGTGGTCAACGTCGAGGAGTCGCAGACCTTCGGGATGGACCTGGAGTTCACCGAGGGCATGCAGTTCGACAAGGGCTACCTCTCGCCGTACTTCGTGACCGATCAGGAGCGCATGGAGGCCGTCCTCGACGACCCGTACATCCTGATCGCCAACCAGAAGATCGGCAACGTGCAGGACGTGCTCCCGATCCTCAACGCGGTCATGCAGTCGAGCCGCCCGCTTCTCATCATCTCCGAGGACGTCGAGGGCGAGGCTCTCGCCACCCTGATCGTCAACAAGCTGCGCGGCACGTTCACCGCCGCGGCCGTGAAGGCGCCGGGCTTCGGCGACCGGCGCAAGAGGATGATGGAGGACATCGCCATCCTCACCGGCGGCGAGGTCATCACCGAGGAGTTGGGCCTCAAGCTCGAGAACACGCAGCTCAACCAGCTCGGTAGGGCCCGCAAGGTCGTCATCACCAAGGACTCGACCACCGTCGTTGACGGCGCGGGTGACCCCGAGGCGATTAAGGGCCGGATCAATCAGATCAAGGCCGAGACCGAGAACACCGACTCGGACTTCGACCGCGAGAAGCTCCAGGAGCGACTCGCCAAACTGGCCGGCGGCGTCGCCGTCATCAAGGTCGGCGCGGCCACCGAGACGGAGCTCAAGGAGACCAAGCACCGCGTTGAGGACGCGCTCTCCGCGACCCGCGCGGCCCTGGAAGAGGGCATCGTTCCCGGTGGTGGCGTGGCTCTCTTGCACGCTCAGGAGAACGTGGCCGGCATTCTCGACTCGCTCGACGGCGATGAGAAGACCGGCGCACGTATAATTCACCGGGCCCTGGAGGAGCCGCTCCGGCAGATAGCCTCCAACGCCGGTTCCGACGGTTCCATCGTCGTGGATCAGGTCAGGACCCGCGGCGGCGCGGTCGGCTACAACGCCCTGACCAACGAGTACGAGGACCTGGTCGCGGCCGGCGTCATCGACCCGGCGATGGTCACACGTTCGGCGCTGCAGAACGCGGCCTCCATCGGCTCGCTAATAGTCACCACGGAGGTCGTGGTGGCCGAGCCCGAGGACGAGGCCCCGATGGGTATGCCCGGCGGCGGCATGGGCGGCATGATGTAAGGAAGCTCTCCAGCAGAGTTTCCCCAAGGCGGCGTCCCGAAAGGGGCGCCGCTTTTGGGTTTCGCGGGGTTTCCGGAGGGTATAAAATGCGGCTAGTGAGCAAGCGGACAATTAGAGAGGTGAGAGTGTGCGGGGAGGGTTGAGTCTAGTAATAACCGTACTAGTTATGCTCCTTCTCCTGGTTCTCGTGTTGCCGTTTGTTCTATCGTAGGGAGAGAGTTGCATGAGGGAGGTGAGAACATGCGGGGTGGGCTTATTCCTATACTTGTAGTAATAATTCTGGTGATCGTCGCGATACTGCTGCTGTCGCGGCTACTCTAATAGAGCCGTATTCTGGTCTCTCAGACTAGGGAGGTTGTATGAGAGGTGGAGTTGGAGGAATAGTCGGATTGATCGTGGTGATCATTCTGGTAGTCGTGATCTTGCGGCTGCTGGGCATCGTCTAGATCTCCCCGCGACGCTTGACCGTTGTGGCCGGGCGGGTGTAGCATAGCCTGGATTTGCAGCGGTTAGCGAAAAAGACCATCGAAGCCCACGGAGCACGCGCTCCGTGGGCTTCTTGTTATCTGTTCAGGGCTATCAGAGAAGGAGTGTTTCGCACTTATGGACATTGAGATCGGGAAGGGCAAGACCGCGCGCCGGGCCTACGGGCTAGACGAGCTTGCGATAGTACCCAGCCGGAGGACCCGCGATCCGGAGGACATAGACATCTCCTGGTCTCTAGGGAACCTGCACCTGGACCTGCCGCTCCTTGCGAGCGCCCTGGATGCAGCCGTGGATCCAGTGACGGCCGGGATTATCGGGGACCTTGGCGGGCTGGCGGTTTTGAACCTGGAGGGCATACAGACGAGGTACGAAGACCCCGGTCCCGTCTTCGAGGAGATAGCGAGCCTGCCGGAGACGAAGGCCACCCGCGTGATGCAGGAGCTGTACGCCGAGCCGATCAAGGAAGAACTTATCTTCCGCCGCGTGCAGGAGATCAAGGACCAGGGCGTGCTGGCCGCGGCGAGCCTGACTCCCCAGCGCGTCGAACGCTACCACCGGGCCGCCCTCGAAGCCGGACTCGATGTTCTCGTCATCCAGGGTACGGTCGTCTCGGCGGAGCACGTCTCCCGGACCGTGGAGCCCTTGAACCTCATGGAGTTCGTGCCGTCGCTGAACGTGCCGGTCGTGGTCGGCGGTTGCGCCAGCTACTCGACGGCGCTGCACCTCATGCGGACAGGCGCCGTGGCGGTCCTCGTTGGGGTTGGACCAGGACGTATCTGCACGACGCGGGGGGTTATAGGGGTTGGGGTGCCGCAGGCGACCGCCGTCTCGGACGCGGCGGCGGCCCGAACCCGACACTACATGGAGACCGGCGAGTACGTCAACGTAATAGCGGACGGCGGGATGCGGACCGGCGGTGAGATCGCCAAAGCGATAGCTTGCGGCGCGGACGCCGTGATGCTCGGCAGCGCGTTCGCCAAGGCCGAGGAGGCGCCGGGTCGCGGGTACTCGTGGGGAATGGCGACCTTCCACCCGACGCTGCCACGAGGAACCAGGATACAGACCAACGTAACGGGGACGCTGGAGGAGATCCTCATCGGCCCCGCCCGTGAGAATGACGGGACGCTCAACCTCATGGGCGCTCTGAGGACCAGCATGGCGACCACCGGCTACCAGAACATCAAGGAGTTCCA
>CALMWA010000368.1 GCA_937873125.1 uncultured Actinomycetes bacterium
ATCGGAGATATGTCCGGCGACGTGTTCGGCAACGGGATGCTCCTGTCCCGGCACATAAAGCTCGTCGGGGCGTTCAACCACCTGCACGTCTTCCTCGATCCGGACCCCGACCCGGAGGCGAGCTTCGAGGAGCGCGAGCGCCTGTTCCGACGCCCCCGCTCCTCGTGGAGCGATTACGACGAGAGCCTCATCTCCGAGGGCGGCGGCATCTTCGAGCGGACGGCGAAGTCCATTCCCCTCTCGCCGCAGGTTCGGGAGATGATCGGCGTGGAGGACGAGGCGATGACGCCGACGGATCTCATCAGCGCCATGCTCAAGGCGGAGGTGGACCTGCTGTGGAACGGCGGCATCGGGACGTATGTGAAAGCCAGCACGGAGACCAACGCCGAGGTCGGCGACCGGGCGAACGACGTGCTGCGGGTGGACGGTAGCGAGCTTCGGTGCCGGGTCGTCGGGGAGGGCGGCAACCTCGGGTTCACGCAGCGGGGCCGCATAGAATACGCGCTTTCGGGCGGCAGGATCTACATGGACGCCATAGACAACTCGGCCGGCGTTGACTGCTCCGATCACGAGGTGAACATCAAGATCCTGCTGGACGCCATCGTCGAGGCCGGGGATATGACGATCAAGCAGCGTAACGAGCTTCTGGCGTCGATGACCGACGAGGTCGGCAACCTCGTGCTGCGCGACAACTACCAGCAGACGCAGGCGATAGACACCGCCGAGGCCCTGTCGCATTCGATGGCGGACGTAAACGCCCGCTACATCCATGCCCTGGAGCAGTCCGGCAGTCTGAACCGCGAACTCGAATTTTTGCCCAGCGACGAGACTCTGGGCGAACGGCGCTCCAACGGCCTGGGCCTGACTGCCCCCGAGCTGGCCATCCTCATGTCGTACAGCAAGATCTCGCTCTACAAAGAGCTACTCGACTCCGACGCCCCGGAGGACCCGTATCTCTCGCAGGAGCTGGAGCGATACTTCCCCACGCCGTTGCAGGAACGGTTCCGGGAGCAGATCCACCAGCACCGGCTGCACCGCGAGATCACGGCTACGCACGTCACCAACAGCCTGGTGAACCGCTGCGGACCCACCTTCGCCTTCCGTCTCGCGGATGAGACCGGTGCCGGAACGCCCGACATCGCCCGAGCCTACACGGCGGCTCGTGAAATCTTCGACATGCGCGGCCTGTGGGGAGAGATCGAAGCCCTCGACACCAGGGCCGAGGCCCGGATACAGACCGAGATGATCCTGGACACCCGTAAGCTCGTCGAGCGAGCGACCCGCTGGCTCCTCCGCAACCGCCGCCCCCCGTTCGACATCGCCGCCGCCATCGCCCACTTCTCCGAGGGCGCCACGCAACTGCAAAACCTCATCCCCGACCTGCTCCTCGACGGCGACCGCGAGACCCTGGAGAAGTCCGTCAACAAGCTCACCGAAGCAAACGTCCCCGAAGACCTGGCGCGCCACGTGGCGATCCTCGGCCCGATGTTCTCCGCTCTGGACATAGTGGACGTGGCCGCCGCGACCGGCCAACCTCTAAACGAGACCGCCGCCGCCTACTTCACTCTGGGCGACCGGCTGTACCTGCACTGGCTGCGCCGCCACATCGAGAAACTTCCCAGGGACAACCGCTGGCGCAACCTCGCCCGCTCCGCCCTGCGCGACGACCTCTACGGCCAGCAAGCGGCGCTAACAGCGGAGATCCTACGCTCCATCCCCGACGAGAAAGACGCCCAAAAACGCATCGAAGCCTGGACCGAGGCGAATCGCGGACCCGTGGACCGCACCATCCAGGTGCTCTCGGATATCAACTCCAGCAGCACCTTCGATTTGTCCACGCTATCCGTGGCGCTGCGCGAGATCCGGAACCTCATCAGTTCATCGGAAGGCTCGCCTACAAAGATGGAAGTGTCCACCGGATGAACAGTCTCGAGGTTCAGACTCCCACATACTACCTCGATCCGTCTATGCGCCTGAGTTGTGCTCTGGAGTCAGGCTGGTTAGGAAAGGGGCTGCAGCTTAACTGTAGCTTTAGGCACAACCTGAACCAGAAGGTAAAGGGTCTCGCCTTGTAACGTAAACCTTTTTGTTGCATCCTTGAGTTTAATGCAGACGGGATTCCAAGACTTAGATTCTCTGATCGGGGGGTTCTCACCCGGCGATCTCGTGCTCCTCGGTGGCAAGACCGGGACCGGCAAATCCACGTTCACTTTGAACACTGCCTTGTACGCAGCCCAGCATGGTGAAGCGGTAGCAATCTTCAGCTTCGAAACCACATGTGAGCGAGTGATGCAGCGCCTAACCTCCACGCTCACGTCCGTACCTCTCTCAGCGATACTCAATGGCAGCGTGAGCAAGCGACACTGGCCCGAATTGTTTCTCAGCGCCCGCAACGCGATATGGTCTCGTCTTTACATCGTTGGTTCCGCAAACCTGACGGTCAGAGAGATGCGGGATCGCCTCCGACAAATTTCGAGGGATCGTGCGCGCGCCGGCAAGAACCCGTTGTCGCTGATCGTAGTGGATCCCCTGCAGATGATGTTACCCGGAACAAGCGTACCGGAGGAACAGCGTCGCCGTCGCCTCGGAGCGATCATCATACTGCTTAAACGAATGGCACGGGACCTCCGTGTTCCAGTCTTGCTTGTCGGTCAGCTAGATCGTCAGGTCAACGACCAGTACGGCAAGCCACCCGTGCTGTCGGATCTAGAAGTATCGGAGGTCGCTGAGAGTTACGCCGACAAGATTCTGTTCCTCCATCGCGACGTGTACTCTACCCCTAGGTCCGACGGCAATGACACTGCCGAGGTCATTGTAGCCAAGCAGCGTTTAGGACCGACGGGCAGGATCGCATTGAACTGGCAAGAAGATTGCGGCAAATTCCATTCCCAGCGGAATGGCCCGGCTTCCACAAATCTTTAGGAGCTCGCTCCAGGTTCTCGGGGCTGCGCTTCCCAACCCAGCTCCCAGTGCGTTACCTTCGGAGGTCCGTCGGTGGACGGAGCTGCTATCCGAAAACACACGTCTTTCGGCACCTCGAAATCCAATACGCTGCTTTCCAGCCGCTCTTCGCCGGAGGGCAGCCCGCGGACCTCAGAGAGTTCGTAGTCGCCGGGCAACGGACTCTCTTTGGACACCGAAGCCTCCAAGACCGCCTCGCTAATCATGTGCGCTCCGGCCCGATCTAGCAGTCGAAGGTTGTTACGATCGCGCAGCCTAGCCGTGAACCGGAAATGCATTAGCGTTGTCACTTCTTCCTGCTTCTCAAAATTTGCCCACACATCGACTAGATTCGCTTCGTGCTGAAATTTGAGTCTTAGCTTTATCGTATCGCCCGGAAAGTATGTCGGGATATTTTTGTACATAGTCTTCCTCCGATTTTTCACATGGCGAGCTGCTCTCGCTACCCTTGTTATGGACGATAATACGCTTCATACGCCCAAACTAGTAATTGAAGCCCACACGCTTGTTTGGTGAACACTATGAGATCTTTCAAGCGTCTCGCCCTTTAGTTTCGAGGCCAAGTATCCACGCCTGGCGAGGTTATCCTAAAGTAGCGACGTCCGGTGAGCAGCGGCGCGCTCCACGTACTCTCGTGCGCCCCGCGCTATATCCTCAGCCTGCTCCTCGCTCACCTCGCCAACGCGCTTGGCCGGGATACCGACTATGAGGCTTCCAGGTGGGAACTCGCGGTTCTCGGGGACGACGGCTCCGGCGGCTACTATGGAGCCAGCCCCGATCTTCGCGCCGTTCAGGACCGTGGCGTTCATGCCGACGAGGCAGTTGGCCCCGATCTCGCAGCCGTGGATGATGGCCTTGTGGCCGATCACGCACCCCTCCCCCACGACCGCCGGGTAACCGGGGTCGGCGTGCAGCACGCAGCCGTCCTGGATGTTGGTGCGAGCCCCGATGCGGATGGGCTCCGTGTCGCCACGCAGCACGGCCCCGTACCAGACGCTCGACTCCTCATCGAGACGCACCTTGCCGATGACGTAGGCGCCCGGCGCTACCCAGGCGGAGTCCGCAACCTCCGGGGAGGCGTCGCCGTGGGGGAGCAGATTGCCGCCGGTCACAGCGCGGGCTCGCCCTGTGGGTGGGCTTCGAGGAAGTCGAGGAGGAGCCGCCGGAACTCTTCGGGCTTCTCGACGTGCGGGGAGTGGCCGCAGTCGGGGATGACTTCCTCGCGGTAGCCTCCGCCGCGGGCGGCGTATTCGTCCAGGACGGCGCGGGTCTGGGAGACCATCGGTTGCGGCGGGTAGGCTTGCGGTCCCGGCCAGCCGGGGACTACTTCTAGCTGGCCGAGGTAGCCGAAGTCCAGGAGGGAGGTGTCCGAGACGATCTGATCGTCGGAGCCCCGGATCCAGAGTACGTCCGGGCCGTTTTCGAGCCGGGCGAAGGCGCCGAGATCGCAGTACTTGGGCGAGATGGCGTTGTTCATGCCGCGTCTGCCGGGCGCGACGGTCGGCCAGTTCTCCGAGGCCGTCAGGTCTCCGGGATAGTTGTCCTCGACGGTCCTGGTGGAGAGCATGGAGGTGACGTAGACTTCTTCGCGCTCCTTCGGGGCGCGGAACGGCGGCTTGAAGTAGAAAGTGTTCATAACGTTGCGCGGCGAGTTGGGGTCCTCGTCGGTGCGGTCGTTTGCGGCCAGCCGCTTTACGAACTCCGGGTTGGTCGTCCCGGCGCCGGAGCCCGCGTAGTCCGGCCAGCAGGGCGTCCCGGCGGTGTCTTTGGTGCCGCCGAAGCCGTAGGGGGACATCGGGCAGATCAGGACGAGGGACGCTACCTCTTTCGGGTGGTCCATCGCGTACTGCATGGCGACCGTGCCGCCCGCCGACCATCCTACGAAGTGCGCCCTCCCGAGCTCCAGGGTCTCGACCAGCGCGTGCAGGTCGTCCGCGAAGTCCCGCACACCGCGCGTAGCGTCCAGCGGCTTCGCCTCGGAGTCGCCGAAACCGCGAAGGTCCGGCGCGATCCCGCGGTAGCTGTCCGGGAGCGCAGCCAGCGTCTCCTCGAAGAACAGCGAGGATGAGACGTTGCCGTGGATAAAGATGACGGGGACGCCGTCTTCGGGTCCGCGTTCCAGAAAACGGGTCGCGAGGCGCGTCGTCGCAACCGTCCTCGGTGTAACTCCTTCCGGCGCAGCGCCGTCTCTAGCGTTCAAATCCACCTCCGCACTCGTGCTTTATACGCCCGGTACTCGTCGCCGAACTTGCCCTCCAGGTAGCGCTCCTCCCGCTCTATGACACCGCGCCGCATGACGGCCAGGACTCCGGGGAGCAGCAGGACGGACGGGAGCGCGTTGGCGAGGGCGCTGAAGCCGCCGTACATCAGGGTCATGCCGACGTAGAGCGGGTTGCGGGTGTAGCGGTATGGTCCCGCCTCAACGATAGTAGTCGAGGGTTTGTACGGGTCCACGTTAGTCCCG
>CALMWA010000369.1 GCA_937873125.1 uncultured Actinomycetes bacterium
TGAAGCATCTTTGCGAGTCGGTCCTGTGTCGTGGAGAGCGCTCGTGACTGAATCGAAGATTGACGTCTTTATCCCCACATACAATAGGGCGCACTTCCTGACACAAGCTCTGGATTGCTTGTGCGATCAGGGCTTGCCGCGGGGCAAGTACGTTGTAGTCATCTCCGATAACTGCTCCGAAGATGATACCCCCGCTGTCGTTGAGGAGTACCGCGACAGGCTGGAGATCGTTTACCACAGAAATGAGAAAAACATTGGGGGCCGTGCAAACTGGGACATTGCTATGGGCTTGAGCGAGTCTCCTTACTTCGTGTGGTTGCCCGACGACGATCTCCTGGCGCCAGGCCAACTGGGACGAGCATTGTCCGTGCTCGAAACTCACGACAATGCCGTGCTGTTTGCAACCATGGCCGTCTTGCAACAGTGGCCCGGACACCCGGATAGTTTGCTGCACGGCCAGTTCCTCAAGGCCGACGCTCAGACTTCATACAGTGAGCCTTACGTCTGGGATAGGACTGAATGGCTAGCCCTTGCGCTGGTCACAACGCCGCTGTCGTTGATCGGCTCGGTGTTCCAGCGTAGCGCATTCGACCGTTGCGAGCTGTGGCGACGCTATCAAATGTGGGCGGATCGTTCCTTCCTGGCCGAGATGGCGTTGTATGGCGATGTGGTGAGCCTTCCGTGGATCGGCGGTTATTACCGAACCGGTGAGCACCAGACGAACCACCAGCAGAGCGAAATCTACGGGTACGAGTTCGATCTGGTTACCCAGGATATTTTAGCCTTGTGCAAGGAGTGGAACCTTCCCGTCATTGAGTTTTGGGCGGATCAGTTAAGACGGTCTACGTACCCGCAAAAAGAGAAATACTCAGTTATGCTTAAGCGGACACTGCCTCCCGCTGCTTACCAAGAACTAAAGGAGGTGCTCCCTCCCGAAATGCGTGGTACAGGGCGACTGGAGCGCTGGGGTGTCCCGGAGAGTATCGCGGACCTCCTGCGCACCGTACGACACCCGGTCAGGATGCGCGAGTGGAAACGTAGCCCCCTGCGATGGTAAAGTTGCGGCACAACGTGCGGGTGCTGTTCGTTTCGAGCATGATCGTATCCCCGGTTACGGGGGGTGGAAATACCACCGCTAACTTGCTGGAGTCGGATGTACGATCAGGGGAAGTCTTCTACGCCAGCCCGAAGTACCATCCTCCGCATTTGCCGCCATTTCCCGAGCTAAGCTCACGCACCTGCTGGTTCCATAACCACTTCCGCCCCGTGCCGCTTTCGCGGGACGGAAGATCCAGGCTCATAGAGCGACTGGACGATGTCTATATCGCGCGTTTGAACGACTGGGTGCAGAAGGAAAAGGTCATAAAAGACGTCATGTATCATGTGCGGCGGTTGCGGATCGACGTGTTGATGTTTTGCCCACAGAATAGCTGGATCGACACGGCGATTGCCCCGGAGTTGGTCGAGAGGACCGGACTTCCGAGCGTGGCATGGTTCATGGACGACTACTATAAGGACGAGCATTCACGCGCTCTGGCAGGCAAGATATGGAACAATGCGCACCGGCGCTTCGTGATAAGCGAGGCGATGCAAGAGCATTTCTCCGGCATGTACGGCGGTGAAGTCGAGGTGTTGAACAATTCAGTCCTTTTTCCAGAACATTACCCTGAGCCGTCAGACGAAGAAGACTCTCGTCTACGCATAATTTATGCCGGGTCCATGAATCCTTACTACCAGAGGACCATGTCGAACGTACTCCGGGAACTGGAAGAATTGGGAGACCGGGTAGTGCTCGATATTTACAGTCCCGACGAACTGCCTTTGGAATGGCGAAACAAGACAGATGTTCCCTGGCGCCATCTCCCTCTCGTGCCGCCAGCGGAGGTCGGTAAGCTACTTCAGAGCTACGATGCGCTCCTCCTGCTCTCCAGCTTCGAGCCCGAGTGGCGAGCGGTCGCCGAGACTGCTCAGGCAGGGAAGATGGCCGATTATCTGGCCGCCGGTCGCTGCATTCTAGCCTACGGCCCGGAGTATGCGGAGAACATCCGTTACCTGCGACGCCACGATATCGGAGAAACTGTAACCTCATCGGAACCCGGCGCGCTCGGGGATGCCGTAGTTGCGCTAGCCCGAGATCGCGACCGACGCTGGGAACTGGGTAAGCGAGCCTACCATTTTGGCAAGGAGCACCGCGATAGGACCGCGAACAGTGCCCGACTCTGGCGGGCGCTCTCCGAAGCTGCCACGTTACCCCAGCGGCATGATCTCAAGACCGCGAAAAAAGCGCGGATTCTTCTCACCGCAGCCGTCCTGGAAGTCTTGAATATGGTGCGTTTTGTCCGCCAGCGCATCAGAAGCGGTTTGAAGGAACGTCGGTCATGAGGCTCTGGTCCGCACATCGCGAAGGGGAGGATACCCCTAGCCTGGCGACCTTGTTGGACAGGAAAGAGGATGCCGGGCGCAGTCTGCGTCCTCCCGTGAAGCTGGCC
>CALMWA010000370.1 GCA_937873125.1 uncultured Actinomycetes bacterium
GGAACGCGGATGGTGAGGTGAGGGAGGTGTCGCCGGACGAGCTGAAGGATGCTCTCTCGGAGGCGGGTACGGCGGTCTGGATCGACCTTCTCCGTCCTCGCCGGGGAGTCGAGGAGATCCTGCGCGACGTGCTGGAACTCTCTCCGTTGACCGTCGAGGATTGCCTGTCTCCGCTGAGGATGCCGAAGATAGACCCCTTCCCGGACGGCTTCGGGGCCTTCGTGGCCGCCTTCGCCGCCCGCGTGGGTGACAGGGGGGAGCCGCGCCTTCGCGCGATAGAGGTGAACCTGGTGATCGGGGCACGATATCTCGTAACCGTGCGCGACGGCCCCGTTAGGGAGGTCGAGGAGACGCTCGACTCCCGGCTGCGCTCCGAGGATAGCCTGACGGATGAGGCGGGTGCGGTGCTGGCCCACGCCGTCCTCGATGCTCTGACGGACGGGCACCTGCCGGCTCTCGTGAGCACCGCCGAGCAGGCGGAGGGGTTGGAGGAGGCGCTCGACCCTCGCTACGAACGGCGCTCGGCGCGGGCTCTGGAGGGGCTGATCCTACTGCGCCAGAACCTGCTCTCTTTCAGACGACTTGCCGTAGCCCAGCAGGAAGTTCTGGAGCGGCTGGGGCGTTCGACCCCGGTGGTCCGGGAGTATCTATCCGACGTGGAGGACAACCAGCGGGAGGCCGAGGACATGGCCGACGCCACCCAGGACTATGTCGAAGGCGTCATAGAGACGTACCGCCTGCGGCGTGACGAGCGCTCGGAGCACGCCGTGCGGCGGCTAACGGTTCTGGCCGGGATCATCGGGCCGCTCACGCTCGTGTCCGGGATCTACGGTGCGAACTTCGCCCGGATACCCGGCGCGGAGAGCCCTATGGGGTTACCGATCTTCGTCGCGGCGCAACTCCTGTTTGCGGGTGCCGCCGTATGGTTTCTGTACCGGCGAGGCCTGTTCTAGGACCCGGCTAAATCTAGCCTGTTCCGCTATACTTTGCCCGCTATGTTGACCGTACTACTGATCCTTTGCGGGTACATCCTGGGCTCCGTGCCGACCGGCTATCTGGTCGGCCGGGCCTTCGGCGTGGACGTGCGGAAGGTCGGTTCTGGCAACATCGGCACGGCGAACGTCCTGCGTGCCGCCGGGAAGTGGGCGGCGATCCTGACGCTCGCGGGGGACATGCTGAAGGGTTTGATCCCGGTGGTCCTCGCCCGGCTAGCGACGGATAATCTCTGGATTCACGCGGTCGTGGCATTCGCGGCCGTGATCGGTCACTGCTGGCCGGTCTTCCTGCGCTTTAAGGGCGGGAAGGCGGTCGCTACGGGAGCGGGGACGAGCATCGGTCTCGCGCCGGTCGTGGGGCTCGGGCTGTTCGCGTTCTGGTGGGCGGTGGTGCTTGTGAGCCGCTACACGTCGCTCGGCGCGATAGCGGTGATGGTGGTGAGCCCGTTCGTGTTCCTCCTCACGGGTCAGCCGCTCCCTTACGTGCTCTACACGATAGTTGGTGGCGCGTTGGTACTCTGGCGGCACCGGGAGAACGCGCGGGCGCTAATGCAGGGCACGGAGCGCAAGGTCGGACAGAGAGTGGAGAGTGGTGAGAAGCGTGTTAAGTGAGGCTTATCGCGGCAAAATCGTCCTGCTGACCGGCGGAACGGGCTTTCTCGGAACGGCGCTCGTCGAGAAGATCCTGCGTTCTCTCCCGGATCTTGGCCGCCTCTACCTCCTCGTCCGACCCTCCCGCGAGAAGACCGCCGCCGAACGCTTCGAGAAAGACATGCTCGGCTCCGCCGCCTTCCGCGGCCTGCGCGAGAAACTCGGTGACGGCTTCGAGGGATACGTTGCCGAAAAGGTCCGAGTTCTCGAAGGCGACGTTCATGCTCCGTCGCTCGGGCTCGGTGAGGCAGACCTTGCCGAGTTGTCGCGAGAGGTGGACATCGTCATCCACTCGGCGGCCTCGGTCGTCTTCGACGCGCCGCTGGACGCGGCGGTTGATTCGAACGTACATGGCACCCTGGGGTTGTTGAAGCTGGCGCGCGAGTGGGAGAAGCGGCCGCTGTTCATGCACATCTCCACAGCGTACGTGGCCGGTAACAGCAAGGAGGACGCGCCGGAGCTACCGCCGGACAGTGCGTCGCCGAACGGGACGATGCTCGATGCGCGGACCGAGGTGTCGAGTCTCGAAGCGGTCGTCCGGGAGGTCGAGCAGGCTTCGCGGGAGCGGGGGCTCGTGCGGCGGTTCGAGACGGAGGCGCGGCGGGAGCTCGGGATGGTCGGCGAGGAGGACGAGGTCGCCGGGCGGGTGGACCAACTCCGCCGGGCCTGGATGCGCGAGCGGCTCGTTGAACGCGGAACGGAGCGGGCGCAGGAACTCGGGTGGAACGACGTGTATACGTTCACCAAGTCGCTCGCGGAACGGATGGTGCTCTTGGAGCGGGGAGGGGCGCCGCTCGTAATCTTGAGGCCGGCGATCATCGAGAGCAGCCACCGGGAGCCTTATCCTGGTTGGATCCAGGGTACCAGGATGGCCGATCCCATCATAATGGCGTTCGCGAAAGGCATCCTGCGCGAGTTCCCCGGCGACCCGAACAGCTACGTGGACATCGTTCCCGTGGACCACGTCGTAAACGCTATCCTGGCCGCCGGAATCCGGCGCCCCGAGGAGCCCGAAGTCTTCCAGGTCGCTTCCGGCGAGCAAAACACTCTGCGCTACCGGGGCTTCTACGACATCGTGCGGGACTACTTCCTCGAAAACCCGCTGCGCGACTCCGGCGGCCGTCCGGTGCAGGTACCGGAGTGGAGCTTCCCCGGCCGCAAGCGGGTCGAGGGACAGCTAAAGCTGGAGCTTGCTGTATTAAAGGTCGCGGGTATGGTGGCCGCGAGGATGCCGGAGGGCCACATGGCCCATGACGCGCGGCAGAGGATCGCGCGCGCCGAGAAACGCGCCCGGATGAGCCTCTACTACAGCCGCATCTACGGCGCTTACGCCAACATGACCGCGACCTTCTCGACCGCCCGGACGAAGGATCTCTACGAGGCGCTCTCCCCCGAGGACCACGAGGAGTTCCTGTTCGACATCACGACGTTGAATTGGAAAGAGTGGATGCAGGGGGCTCACCTGCCCGCGCTTACGACCCGTCCCAACCGCAAGAAGCGGAAGAAGGCGGCCGACGAGAAGCCTGGAGAGGTAGCGGCGATCTTCGACGTGGACGGCACGCTCGTCGGCTCCAACGTCGTCTCGTACTTCGCCTGGATCCGTATGCAAGAGCTTCCGCCCGT
>CALMWA010000371.1 GCA_937873125.1 uncultured Actinomycetes bacterium
TGATAAGACGGGTCGATAAAGTCCGGCCCGACCTTGAATGGCGCGACCCGAAGCCCCCTGGCCCGGAGAGCCGCCATCAACCCCGAAGCCACAGTCGTCTTGCCTACACCCGAATGCGTACCCGCGACGACGACCCGAGGAATGTCCCGCACGTCATCCAAGTGCAGCCTCTCCACGAGCAGGCGACCGGCGCACGGCAGCCGCCAACCTCGAATCGGACATGTACACGCTTGCTACCACTCGATACCTTTCTGGCCGCGGAAGCCCTCGTCGAAGGGGTGTTTTATCTTGCTGACTTCGCTGACGAGGTCGGCTATCTCGATCAGCTCCGGCGGCGCGTCCCGGCCCGTTATGATGACGTGCTGGAAGCCGGGACGGTTCTTTAGCGCCTCGACTACTTCATGTGTGTCCACCCAGCCGAACTTCATCGGGTAGGTAAACTCGTCTAGGAGGAGCATGTCGTAGGTCTCGTCGGCGAGGCGGCGCTTGACCTCCGCCCAGCCTTCGCGGGCCTTGTCCGCGCTCTCGACGAGGTCCTCCGAGGTCCACGTCCAGCCGTCGCCCATCTTGAACCAGTCGATGTTGCCTAAAGTTTCGGCGGCCTTGTGTTCGCCGACCTTCCACTTGCCGCTTTTTACGAATTGGTAGACGCCTATCTTGTGTCCCCGCGCCCACGCCCGCAGCATGACGCCGAAAGACGCGGTGGATTTTCCCTTGCCGTGTCCGGTGTTCACGATGATTAGCGGTCGTTCGCGGTTGGAACGCTGCCGCAGACGCCGTTCTCTGGGTTCCCGTACCTCGCTCATGCCGCCCGTCCTCTCTCGACGATTTTCACCAGCGTCTCCGCCCGAAGATCCTCCAGCCGCATACACTCCGCACCGAGCGAAGACGAGATCTCCGCCGCCATCTCCAGCCGGACGTGCCCCTCCTCCGTGTCCACCACGAACGCCTCGGATACGAGGGCCCGCAACCGCGACGCTGCCTTCAGGGGTTCCGGCCCCGCCGTCGTCCGGCCATCGGTCATCAAGACGAGCAGCGGCCGGCGTTCGCGGTCCCGCAGGCTCTCTCGTTTCAGCACCTCGGCGGCCCTTTCAAGGCCCGCCGCAAGGGGGGTTCGTCCGCCGGTTGGTAGTTCTTCCAGTCGGGTGGCGGCGAGTTCCACACCGGAAGTCGGGTGCAGCAAGACCTTTGCGCCCTCGCCCCGGAAGGAGATCAAGGCCACCTTGTCCCGTCGCTGGTAGGCATCGTTGAGCAGCGAGAGCACCGCGCCCTTCACGGCGGACATGCGCTTTTTGGCGGCCATCGAGCCGCTGGCGTCTACGAGAAAGAGGATCAAGTTACCCTCCCGTCCCTCACGCACGTTCTCCCGCAAGTCCCAGGGCCGCATCACGAGCCCCGGCCCCACGCGCCCCCGCCCTACTTGATGCACAGCCGCCGCCCGGACCGTCGCCGCCAACGCCACGTCTCTAGGACCCTCGTCCGCCTCCCGAGACCCAACCGGGTGCCCCAGAGCCCCCACGGAACGACTCCGCCGCCCGAGCGGTCCCCCAAGCCCCTTCTCCCGCGCCTGCAACCGAACCGGCTCGAACGGCTCCGCCGCCGAGTGCGCCTTCTCCCCCGAGCCCACCCGCGTTTCGGAGGTTTCGCTGCCGGACATTTGTCCGCTTCCGTGTTCGTGGCTTGAGGACGGCGTCTTCGAGCTTCCGGGACCCTCGGGTGGTTCGGGTTCGTTATCCGGGGAGAGGGCGTTCTCCAGTTCTTCGGGTTCGATGCCGGGTTGCTCGAACGGGCCGCGACGGCGACGGTGCGAGAGGGCGAGCAACGCGGCGCGCTTTATATCCGTAAGGTCCACCTCGTCGCGTTCGTCCCAGGCGGCGAGGGTGCGGGCGGTCTTCGCGGTCACTATGTCGCCGCGCAGGCCATCCACACCGAGTTCGGCGCAGAGGGCGGAGGTCTTGAATAGTAGATCGTCGGAGAGATGCACGCTGGGCAGACGGCTTCGCGCCGCTTCGACCGAGTGCGCGAACGCTGCGTCCGCAGCAGACCATTTTGCGGCGAAGTCTTCGGCGTCGGCCTCGTAATGCAGGCGGCGGCGGACGACTTCGACGCGATCGGCGGGGTCGGGGCTGCCGGTAACGTCCACGGTGACGCCGAACCGGTCCAGCAGTTGCGGCCGCAGCTCGCCCTCCTCAGGGTTCATCGTCCCAACCAGGATGAATCGCGACGGATGCCGCACGCTCACGCCTTCGCGCTCGACGTGGTTCACGCCCATCGCCGCCACGTCCAGCAGGAGATCCACGAGATGGTCCGATAGAAGGTTTACCTCGTCTACGTACAGGATGCCCCGATGCGCCGCCGCCAACAGTCCCGGCTCGAACGACTTCCGGCCCTCCGAGAGCGCCTTCTCGATATCCAGCGTTCCCGCGAGCCGATCCGTGCTCGCCCCCACGGGAAGCTCTACCAATCGCACCGGCCGAGTCTCGGCGGGCGTGTCTTCCGGGTGCGGTCCCGCCGGGCAATCGGGGTTCGGGGATTCGGGGTCGCAGGAATACGGACAGCCGGCTATCACCCGGATCGGCGGCAACAGTTTCGCCAGAGCGCGGACGGCGGTGGATTTGGCGGTTCCCTTCTCGCCCCGCACGAGCACGCCCCCGACCTCGGGCGAGACGGCGTTTATGAGCAGGGCAAGCTTCAAGTCCTCCTGGCCGACGATGGCAGAGAAGGGATACAGTGCGCTCATACGCTCCTCCCTCGCCGTACACTCCGGACGAGCAGCGTGGATGCCACCGCTGGCAACAAGACGATTGGAGCTACCAGCAGCCCGTCGCGCATGAACACTATCAGGCAAATAAGCAGCGACGCGAGGATCCCCAAAAGCACTGCCGGGACAAACAGCGGAGTCAAACGCAACCGCAAGTCAAGAGTCCGCACACTCATCCCCGCTCCTCCAGCATTCCTTCGTTCTCCAGGTAGGCTTGTTTGAGGTCGTCCAGGGTCTCCGGGTCGGGTTGCGCCCACAGTCCTCGGTCGGCGGCTTCGAGGAGCCGCTCGCTTATGGCGCGCAAGGCCCAGGGGTTGGACTGGCGCATGAAGTCCCGGACGCCTTCGTCGAGGACGTATTTCTCTGTTACGTCCTTGTACATCCAGTCTTCGACGACGCCCGCGGTGGCGTCGTAGCCGAAAAGGTAGTCCACGGTGGCGGAGAGTTCGAACGCGCCCTTGTAGCCGTGGCGTTGCATGGCCCCGATCCACTTCGGGTTCGCAACCCGGCTGCGGAAGACGCGCTTTGCTTCCTCGGCCAGGGTACGGGTCTTCACGCGGGATGGGTCGGCAGAGTCGCCGATGTAGGCTTTGGGGTCGCGGCCGGTGAGGGCGCGGACAGCGGCGATCATGCCTCCGTGGTACTGGAAGTAGTCGTCGGAATCGAAGAGGTCGTGCTCGCGGTTGTCTATGTTCTTTACCGCGATCTCGGTGCGCCGGAGATTGGACTCCATCGCCCCCCGCGCCTCCACGCCGTCGAGCCCCTTGCCGTAGGCGTAGCCACCCCACACGGCGTAGACCTCCGCGAGATCCGCATCGTCGCGCCAATTGTGAGCGTCCATCAGGGGAAGCAGACCCGCGCCGTAAGCGCCGGGCTTGCTGCCGAAGATGCGCGTGGTGGAGCGGCGTTCATCCGCACCCTCGGCTCTCTCTTCGTCGGCGTGTTTTTTGATGAAGTTCATATCCGCCGGTTCATCCAGGGCGGCGACAGTGGTAAAGGCGTCGTCCATCAAGGAGATCAGGTTAGGGAAAGCGTCCCGGAAGAAACCGCTGATCCGCACCGTCACGTCGATCCGGGGCCGACCAAGCTCCTCTAGCGAAACCACCTCCAGCCCTGTCACCCGCCGCGACTCCTCGTTCCACACGGGCCGCACGCCGAGCAGGGCCAGTATCTCGGCTATGTCGTCTCCCTGGGTCCGCATCGCGGCCGTACCCCACACCACGATCCCGACCGTCTCCGGGTACCGGCCCTCCTCTTCCAGATACCGCCGCAGCAGATCGTCGGCGAGTCCCCGCCCGACCTCCCACGAGAGCGTGCTCGGCAGCGCTTTCGGGTCCACCGAGTAGAAGTTGCGCCCTGTCGGCAGTACATTGACCAGCCCCCGCGTCGGCGACCCGGACGGTCCCGCCGGGACGTAGCCGCCCCCGAGACCCGAGACAAGGTTCTCCATCTCCTGCGGCGTCCGCATCAAACGCGGCACCACTTCCCCGGCGGCGAACCGCAACGACCGCTCCAGGCCCGCGTCGGACAGGCCCAGGATTTCCTCACAGACCACACCAGCGGCTTCCGGGTTCCAGCCACGCTCCGCCAGCGCGGCGAGCAGCGCCTGCTGTACTTCCTCCAGACGGTCTACAAGGTCCGAGGCGGTCGCCACCACGCCGGGGAAACGGGCGGCGAGTTCCACCGGAGCCTGGACCTTCGCGCCGCCGTTCTCGGAGAGGGATCGCTCGTCCAAGCCATAGGCGTCCCCGATGGCCCGGCGTAGACCGGACATCTGTCCTGTTCCTACCCGGAGGATGGCGGCGGTGAGGGTTCGCAGGGATTCTCCGGCGGGTGTCTCGCCCAGGATGTGGAGGCCGTCTCTTATCGGGAGGTCCTTTATCTCGCAGAGGTAGCCGTCCACGTGGGTGAGGAAGTCCGAGAACTCCTCGGGTTGTTCCTCGACGCCGAGGTCGCTGTGCAGTTCGGCGTCGCGCAGGGTCTCCCAGATCTGGACCCGTATGGCCGGTAGTTTGGATGGGTCGAGCGTCTCCACCTGATAGTACTCGTCCAGGAGTTGCTCCAGCTTCGCCAGGTCGTCGTAGGTCTCCGCCCGCGTCATCGGCGGGATGAGGTGGTCCACGACCGTCGCGTGCGCCCGGCGCTTGGCCTGCGTACCCTCGCCGGGATCGTTGACGACGAACGGGTAGAACAGCGGCACGTCGCGCAGGGCGGCGTCTGGGGCGCACGACGGCGAGAGCCCGAGCGACTTGCCCGGCAGCCATTCTAGGGTTCCGTGCTTGCCCAGGTGAACGATAGCGTCGGTGTTGAACTCGTCGATGAGCCAGCAGTACGCCGCCAGGTAGTGGTGCGTCGGCGGCAGGTCGGGGTCGTGGTAGATGGCGATGGGGTTCTCCCCGAAGCCCCGCGGCGGCTGGATGCCGACAAAGACGTTGCCGAACCGCAGGCCCGCGACTACGAGCTCGTCGCCGTCCACGTACAAGTCGCCCGGCGGCGAACCCCAGTGCTTCTGGACGGAGTCGCGCAGGTCTTCCGGCAGTTGTCCGAACCAGTCAGCGTAGCGTTTCGTATCGAGGCGGCCGGTGGCGGCCTGCAGCTGGTCGTCGGTCAGGAATTCGAGGTCGTGGCCCCCAGCGGCTATTAGAGCGTGGATCAGGGCGTCCCCCTCATCCGGCACGCCCTCCACTACATAGCCTGCATCCCGCAGCGCGTCCAGCAACCGCAGGGCGCTCGCCGGGGTATCCAGCCCAACGGCGTTACCGATCCGGGAGTGCTTTGTCGGGTAATTCGAAAGCATCACGGCGACCTTTTTCTCCCCGTTCGGGATGCGCCCGAGACGAGCAAAGCGGGTGGTGAGACCGGCGAGGCGGGCGGTGCGTTCGGGGTCGGCCTTATACAGCGTGAGCGGCGCTCCGACTGGGACGCCCACCGCCGAGTCCGGGTCGAGACGTTCCTTGAACGAGAACGGGACGCCGACGATGCGGCCGTCGAACTCCGGGATCGCCACCTGCCAGGCGGTATCCAGCGGCGAGAGCCCAGCGTCAGAGGCCAGCCACGCCTCCCGCGAGGCGGTCGTACAGATGCCCTGCACCACCGGGACGCCAAGCTCCTCCAGCGCGGGGACCTCCCACTCCAGCCAGTCCTCCGGGGAACCGGCCTTGTGGGCGTCGGCGGCGTTGGATCCCCCACCGGCCAGTACCGTGGTAACGAGGCAGTCCACCCGGCCCCGCAGCAACGCCAAAGCGGGAACTTCGCCCACCGCGTCGGTCCGCAGCGAGTAGCAGTAGACGGGCAGGGCGTTCGCACCCGCCTCTTCGAGCGCCGCCACGAGCGAGTCCACGAAGTCGGTGTTGCCGCTCATCCAGTGTGCTCGGTAGAAAATTATTCCGACGGTCGGACGGGAGGGGTCGTGGTCGGCGAGCGCATCTTCGAGCGAAGAACCCTCCGGCAGGCCCGGTCGGTACACACCCATCTCCGGGAGCGGGATGGCCGGCTCGAAGCCGTAGCCCTCCATCAGAACGGTGTCCGCGACGAAGCGCAGAAGATTTTCAGTATTCTGGACGCCACCGTGGCGCAGGTACTCGAACGCTTCGAGCACCGCCCCCGAAGGCGCGGTGGAGAGCGCCGCAAGCTCCGCGTCCGGTTCGGCCTCGCCGCCGAAGAGGAGCAAGGGTATGCGAAGCTCCGCACAGCGCCGCCGCAGTTCGTCCAGGCCCTCCGGCCACGCTCGCTTCCCTCCGAGCAGCCGCACGAGGACGGCCCGGGCGTTGGGGAGTTCCGCCTCGAAGAAGGTGCGAAGGTCCGCTAGCTGGGTGGGGTTGGCGCAGCGGAGGGGCGGGAAGCCGGCCGGCAGGCGTTCGGCGGCTCGGGCGGCGGCCAGGATCTCCGTATCGGCGGTGGTCAGGAAAAGGAGCTTCGCGGCGCGTCCGCTTTGGGCTTTCAGTCTGTCAGCCATTAGTTCTGCTCCCGTGGTCGCCACCCGGCGTCGCGAGCGTGGGCGTGTTGTACGTGGCGACCGCGCCGTTCGTCCGGGGTGACGACTCCGCGGAAGTGACGAGGTCGGGGTTTTGTTCGCTGCCAGCGGCGTGGAGCCTTCCGTTCACGGTTGACAGGTCGCGTGGCGGTCCGTCTTGGATCAAGCGCATTAGGGCATCGCGGTCCACGTTTTCGGCGACGAGGTCACTCAGAGCTTCGTATTGCGCCTCGCGAGCGGCGGCGAAGGACTCGTCGCCGGGCTTCCAGTCCAGGCCGCGTTCCCCGGCGATGCGGCGCAGGTAAGTGCGGCGGAAGTCGTCGCATTCGAGCACGCCGTGCCAGGAAGTCCCGAGCGTGTTTCCGGCGGCGCAGCCTTCCTCGAAACCGACGCCGGTGAAGAGTGTAATGCCACCCGAGCGATGGGTTCGTCCGTGGTGGATCTCGTATCCCGAAACTTCCGCATCGCCGAAATTTGGCGCGCGGCCTTCCGGGCGGGCGAGCACCTTATCCCTCTCGAAGACGGTCTCGACGGGCAGCAGGCCAAGACCCTGCACCACCG
>CALMWA010000372.1 GCA_937873125.1 uncultured Actinomycetes bacterium
TTGTGGTCCGCTATCTCCTTGAACCGCGTGAACGCCCGCTTGAGCGTCTCGCCCTCGATGACGTAGCCCAGCTCCTCCAGCGCGTCCTTCAGGGCGTGGCGGCCGGAGTGCTTGCCGAGGAAGATGTTCGTACCTTCCAGGCCGATGTCCTTCGGCGTCATGATCTCGAAGGTGCGGCGGTCCTTGAGGACGCCGTCCTGATGGATGCCGGACTCGTGCAGAAAAGCGTTGCGTCCCACGACGGCCTTATTCGGCGGCACCTCGTAGCCGGTGATGTTCGAGACCATGCGAGACGTGTTCGCGAGCTGCCGCGTCTCTACCCCGACCTCGACGCCGTAGAAGTCCTTGCGCGTGGCGAGCGCCATCACGACCTCTTCGAGCGAGGCGTTGCCGGCCCGCTCCCCGATGCCGTTAACCGCCACCTCGATCTGCCCGGCCCCGACCTCGACCCCCGCGAGCGAGTTGGCGACCGCCATACCGAGGTCGTCGTGACAATGCACCGACAGCACCCGCTCGTTCAGCCCCGGTACCCGCCTCTGAAGCTCCTTCAGAAAATGAGTGAACTCCACCGGCGTCGTATACCCGACCGTATCCGCGATGTTGATAACGTCCGCCCCCGCCTCCACGGCCGCCGCGACTACTTCGGAGAGGAACCCGATATCCGTGCGCGTGGCATCCATCGGGGAGAACTCCACGTTCGAGCACAGGCTCTTGGCGAAAGTGACGGCCTCTCCGGCCTTCTTCAAGATATCCTCGCGGTTCGAGCGCATCTGGTGCTCTATGTGCAGGTCCGAGGTGCCGACGAACGTGTGGATGCGCGGACGCTCCGACCACTGCACCGCCTCCCAGGCCCGCACGATGTCCTGCTCGTGAATACGGGCGAGACCCGCGATCCGTGGTCCCTTCACCTCGGCGGCGATGCGGGACACCGACTCGAAATCTCCCTCCGAAGTTATGGGGAAGCCGGCTTCGATCACGTCCACCTTCAGACGGGCAAGCTGGCGGGCAATCTCTACCTTCTCTTCAACAGACAGCGAGATACCCGGCGACTGCTCGCCATCCCGAAGCGTGGTGTCGAAGATCTCTACTCGACGCATATGTCTCTCATCTCCCTACGTTGAAAACTAGATTAAAGTGCGGCTGGGTGGATGGTGGCGGCGGACAGCCCGGCTAGAGACCGGGACGGATAATTCGCCCGGCGGCCACCCTGGTTAGTCGTAGGATGACTGGAGAAACGCGCAAAATGTTAGAGGCTCACCTTCATACGAGGCGCTAGTATCGCATTCTGGCGCTCAGCGTGCAACCCTGACATAGGTGGCGGAACCCTACGTCCTCTTTATCTCGCTATCTCGAACCGGACGGAGTGGGCCTTCACGTCGTCTCCGACGAAGCGAACCAGCTTCTCGCCTTCTTCAGTAAGAGAGTCGTGGTCTTGCTTGGATAGTCTCTTGAACGGTTCGAGCACGAGCGTCGCCAGGTTCCTACTCTTCTCGACCTTCCACACGCCCGCCACGAACCCATCCACCAGGAACGTCGCCCGGACCCTCCCAGCCGAAAGAAACACCGCCTTACGGTACTCGTCGGCGATGACGCGGGTGCGGTCGGCGTGGGATAGCACGAGGTTGTCGTACTCCGGCACGAAGCGCACGGGCGCGGGCGTATCCGGGGAGGGCAATGGCGCGCCAGGCAGGTCGAATAACTCTCTACCACGCTCGTCCCTGAAGACGCTTAGCTCTGGTTTCAACGCCTCGATCGTCTCCTTGAGCCGGGTCAGGCCCGACCAGGCCTGTGCGTCCTGCACGGTGGCGGGACCGAACGCCGTGAGGTAGCGTCGCAGTAGCTCTCGTGGCTGGTCGTCTTCCGAGACCGAGGCTCCGAGCCAGGATTCAGGCAGTGCGTAGGGCGGACGGTTGGAGTAGCCCCAACGGCCACCGGACGGAATCTGAACCATCGGCAGGTACGTCCGAACGGCGTAGGCCAGAGCCGCCACGTCCCGGTTCGGCTCGACCTCCGACAGAACATCGCGCAGCTCGCCCTGGGCGAGTGGTCTCTCCTCCAGAGCCTTCCTCGCCGCCGCGATGAGCTTCTCGACGTCGAGGTCCTTCGCTCGTTTCCCGAAAAAGGCGTTCAGGCCGCGGACGAGAGCGGGTTGGATCGCTTGGCGCAAGAGCACGTAGTCCCCGGCCGTCATCAGGTGTAGGGTCGAGCGCATCAGAGCCGCCCGCACGACCTGCCGTTTCTCCATGGCGGCCGTCAGATCTTCGCGGCGGAAATTTCGTAGCCGGGTCCAGAGGCCGATGAAGGGAGGGCTCGGCACCTGGGCCTGAAGACCGACCAGGCGCTCGACTGCGTCGGGTACGGAGGTCTTCTCGCGTTCGAGCAGCATCTGGCGCGCGAGCGTCGCCCGGTTGAGCTCGCGGGGCGTCAGTATGCGGTCTGGCATGATGTCGTCTCTTGGGGCCTGTTCATTGCTGGTCAGGCTACTCGAAGTCGTAGTCGAGTGAGAAGGAGTGATCGCCGTCCGGTTCGTTGGAGATACGGGCTTCGCCGCGCAGGCCGCGCAGTTCGCCCGTCCCGGAGTCCGGAACGACGGAGAGCGAGGACGACAGCGCGCCGCGAGCCGCGGTCGCGCTGTGGTGGAGCACGAAGCTCCCCGACCGGCCATGAACGCTCGCGGTTACCCGCTCGAAGCCCGTGTAGGCGGCCGATCCCTCCACAGCGCCGTAAGCCATGAGCATCTC
>CALMWA010000373.1 GCA_937873125.1 uncultured Actinomycetes bacterium
GCGCTCAGGAGAAGGAGATCTCGCAGATGAAGGACTGGCGCGAGGAGTGGTACCCGGAAGGCTAGGGAGCCCCCCGAAGCGCTGATTCGTGGGTGAGGGCTGGACCTTTCCCAACCTTCACCCACGAACAATTCGGGAAATTGCGTTCGCCCTGCCGCGAACGAGAAAGGCTATGAGATGCATGAACCACGTCGCGACCGCGCTTCCGTCGTCCATTCCGCAGCCCCGTCCCGGATGCTGGAGGTCGCTCTCGAGAACTGCTACTGCGGCAGTGAGTACGCGGATCTAGAAAGAGACCTCGAAGCGCGCCCAGGAATACTCGCCGTGGACCTCGACCGCACCCGGAGCCTGATCCATCTCGAATACGACCCGAATACCGTGGACGAAGGCACGATTCAGGTTGAACTGGAGCATGGCGGTTACCGCTGCGAGTGCCGCGACCGCTCCACAGACCATGAGGAAGCCGCGGACCACGCCGGGATGGACCATGCTGCGACGGACGAGCACGCGGGTCATGGTGCGGCGATGGTCCGGGACATGCTGCGTAGGGCCGTCTTCTCCGCGTTGCTCACCATACCCATCGTGCTCTACTCCCCCATCGGCGAAAGCCTGGGCTTCATGGCGGAGCCTCCCCTCGGACTCTCGATGGAACTGTTCGGCCTGATCCTCACTACGCCCGTGGTCTTCTGGGGTGGATGGGTATTCATATCCAGCGCCTGGCGCGCTCTGCTGCGCGGTGAGGCAAACATGATGACCCTGATCGCTCTTGGCATCCTGGTCAGCTACGCCTACTCGGTGGGCGCTACCTTCGCTTTCGAGGGCGAGGTCTTCTACGAGGCCGCCGCTATGCTCACCACCTTCTCGCTCGTCGGACACTGGATGGAGATGCGTAGCCGTTTCGCCACGGGCCGCGCCGTCGAGGCGCTGCTGAAGCTCGCCCCGGATACCGCCCGCGTTAGGCGCGACGGTCAGGAGATGGAGGTGTCCCTGGATCAGGTCGTGGTCGGAGACACCATCGTGGTGCGGCCCGGCGACCGGGTGCCGGTGGACGGCGTCGTCACCTCGGGCTCCAGTTACGTGGATGAGTCCATGATCACCGGCGAGCCTGTCCCGGTAGCGAAGAACACTGGGGACAAGGTAACCGGCGGCACCGTGAACCAGACCGGCGCCTTCGACTTCCGGGCGACCGCCATCGGAGCGGACACTGCCCTCTCCAGAATCGTGCAACTAGTTCAGGACGCCCAGGCATCGAAAGCCCCCGCGCAACGTCTCGCCGACATCGCCGGGAAATATCTGGTGTTCGTGGCGTTGGGCGCCGGTCTGATCGCCTTTCTGGTCTGGTTCTTCCTGGGCTCGGAGGGACTTCTTTTCGCCGTTACGGCGGCGGTCTCTACCGTCGTGATCGCCTGCCCGGACGCCCTGGCTCTCGCTACGCCAACCGCCATCACCGTCGGCGTCGGAAAGAGCGCCCGGGAGGGCGTGCTGTTCAAGAACGCCACGGAACTGGAGGCGATCGCCGGCGTGGACACCGTCGTCTTCGACAAGACCGGCACGCTAACCGAGGGCCACCCCGCTCTCACCGACGTGATCCCCACCGACGGCACGTCCGAAGACGACCTCTTGCGTCTAGCTGCCTCAGCCGATTCGAATAGCGAACACCCGATGGCCCGCGCCATCGTCGAGGGTGCAGCGGCATGCGGACTCACGTTGGATTCCTCCAGCGATTTCCAGGCCATCCCCGGCCACGGTGTGGAGGCGTACGTGGCCAACAAGCGCGTTCTGATCGGCAACAAAGCTCTGATGGACCGCGAAAGCATCCCGACCAACGGACTCGAAGCCCGCGCCGAAAAACTCGCCGGAGACGCCAAGACTCCGATGTACGTTGCCGTGGAGGGTGAGGCCACCGGCCTGGTGGCCGTTGCAGATACCATCCGCGAGAGCGCCCGGCGGGCGGTGACCGCACTCCATCAACTCGGAGTAGAGACGGTTATGCTCAGCGGTGACAACCGTCACACCGCCGAAGCGGTGGCCCGTCAGATCGGCATGGATACTGTCCTAGCCGAGGTTCTTCCCGGCGACAAGGCGTCGGAGGTCAAAAAGCTGCAAGACTCCGAAAAACAAGTCGCGATGGTCGGTGACGGTGTCAACGACGCGCCCGCCCTCGCCCAGGCCGACGTTGGCATAGCCATCGGCGCGGGCACCGACGTGGCGGTCGAAACCGCCGGGGTCGTGCTCATGAAGGATGACCCGGCGGCCGTAGCCGTAGCCGTCGTCATGGCCCGCAAGGTTCGCGGCAAGATCAAACAAAACCTCTTCTGGGCCGCTATCTACAACGTCCTCGCCATCCCGATCGCCGCCGGCGCACTCTACCCGAGCCTCGGCATCCTGCTCCAACCGGAATGGGCCGCCCTGGCGATGAGCGCCTCAACCGTCACCGTAACACTCAACGCCCTCGCCCTGAACCGGGCGAAGCTTGCGAACTACTCTGAACCCGCTTCACTCTGACACATACCCCCTGGGTACGATCAGAGGCGAGTTTCACCGGCGTGGGACTTCTTTCTGCACAGGGACTGTCTGTAGAATGTCGTCATGAGTATTCGGGTTCTGGTGGTGGACGACGAGAAAAACCTCGTCAACCTGCTTCGCGGGTATTTGGAACGAGAAGGCTTCGAGGTCCACGAGGCTCTGGATGGGCCGTCCGCCGTCGAGGTGGCCCGGCGGGTTGGGCCGGATCTCATCGTCCTGGATTGGATGTTGCCGGGACTCGACGGACCGCAGGTCTTGAGCGAGTTGAGGCGCTTCTCCGATGCCTACGTCATCATGCTAACCGCCCGCTCCGAGGAGGTGGACAAGATAGTTGGGCTCTCCGCGGGAGCGGATGACTACCTGACCAAGCCGTTCAGCCCCGGAGAGCTGGTGGCCCGCATCCGGGCGATGCTGCGGAGACCGCGAGGCGGCAGTTCGGCAGCGAACGCGGCAGCGGACGCACCGCTGGAGTTCGGAGAACTTACCATAGACCCCGCACGCCGGGAGGTGCGGCGGCGGGGCGCCGAGGTAAGCCTCACGGCTCTTGAGTTCGATCTCCTGTCGGCCCTGGCCTCCCGTCCGGGACTGGTCTTCACCCGCCGGCAGCTACTGGAGCGCGTCTGGGACGAGAGTTACTTCGGTAGTGAACACGTCGTGGACGTACACGTAGCGAACCTCCGCAAGAAAATAGAGAAAGATCCCGCAAACCCTCGTTACGTCCAGACCGTGCGCGGGGTAGGCTACAGGTTCGCCCGTTGAACCGTCCGTCCCGATCCACGCGCAGAAGCCTCGGGACCAAGCTCTTCGCCTCGCACCTGCTGGTCGCCCTCGTCGGAACTCTGACCTTTCTAGCGGCCGTCTCCTTTATAGCTCCCGCCCTGTTCGGAAGTCTGATCGGCGGCGTCATGAGCCCCGAACACCTGATGACCATGAGCGAGATGATGGACTCCGTCTCGCGCGTTTTCATGCAGACGCTACTCTACTCCTTGCTCATCGCGGCGCTGGCGGCCGTGGTTACCGCTGTCGCTGCGAGCCTGTTCACGGCGCGCAGGATCTCGCGCCCCGTCCGGCACATGCTGGAGGCGACCCGGCGCATCTCGTCCGGCAGCTACGGCGAGCGCGTGCCGACGGGAGAGAATGACGAGTTGGGCGCTCTATCCGAGAGCCTGAACTCCATGGCCTTGGCTCTGGAAGAGACCGAGCAACACCGCCGGGAGTTCATCGCAGACGTCTCCCACGAACTACGCACGCCGCTCTCGACGCTTCAGGGGTACATGGAGGGTCTCATGGACGGCGTGGTCGCGCCCTCGGAGGAAACCTGGACCCTCCTCTACGCAGAGGCCGAGCGCATGCGGCGGCTCGTGGACGATCTCCAGCAACTCTCCAGCGCCGAGGCCGGACAGCTCACACTGCTGCCGGAGCGAATCTCTGCCGCGGAGATCCTGGACACCGCCACGGAGAGTATGCTCCCGCTGTTCACCGAGAAGGGTGTCGAGCTGGAAAAGGCTGTTGCCGAAGACCTCCCCCAAGTAACGGCGGACAGGGACCGTTCCGTACAGGTTTTGACGAACCTCCTGAATAATGCCCTACGATACACCCCTACTGGTGGCCGGGTCACGGTGGAGGTCGAAAACCGGAGCGGCGAAGTCCTGTTCCACGTGAGGGACACTGGGACGGGCATCTCCGCCGAGCACCTGCCACACGTCTTCGAACGGTTCTACCGGGTCGAGAAGTCCCGCTCGCGGGAGGGCGGCGGCTCCGGGGTAGGACTTGCTATCTCCCGGGCCCTCGTCGAGGCGATGGGTGGAGAGATGTGGGCCGAGAGCCCTGGTCCGGGCAAGGGGACGACGTTCAGCTTTACCCTTCCGGCAACGCGCGAGTAGCGAGCCCGCGCATCCCGTAGTCCACCGTCCATCACCAAGGAAGATGCAGGAGGCCGGACCTTCGAACGGGGAAGCCGATCCGCTGAACAGCGTCAAGAGCGAGTAGCGGGTTCTCAAGTAGCCACTTGCACCTCTCGGCATCGCTATGAGAGGTGGTTCTTGGCGGATCTTGATCGAAGCTTGATCTCGGCTCGACAGGAGCTTGAGGTTCATCTTCTACACTACAAGCGTAAAGAAGGACCAAGAGAGGAGATGATCGACCATGATGGGCGGATTCGACGGTGGAATGATGGACGGATGGGGTGCCTTTGGCTGGCTGTGGATGTTGATCCCGCTGCTGTTCTGGGGCGGGCTGCTGGCGGTCATAGTCTGGGCCGTGATGCGGATCTTCCCGAACCGCCGCGCGGATGACGGGCGTCCTGAGACGCGCGGAGACTCGGCGGAAGAGATTCTGCGCGAACGCTTCGCCCGCGGCGAGATGGACGCCGAGGAGTACGAAAGGTCCCTGGAAGTCCTGCGGAGCGGGAGGTCCACTATGAAAGGTGGCGCGCGATGACCCGGAACTACTCGACGGTGTTACTGCTGGCCGTAGCGCTAGTTGCACTGGTAATAGCCGTCGCCTCGGCCTCAAAACCGGGGCCGATCTCGACGGCCAGCCAACGGGACGTTCCGCCGGTAGAGAGGCCCGGCTTCGGCCCGAACACGGAGGATTACGGTCCGGGCGCGGGGCGCGGCATGGGGCCGATGATGGGTGGAGGCCCGATGATTGGTGGCTCGGGGGATTCATTTGACGAGGATCGGCCGTTCGATCTGCAGTTCATAGACCAGATGATCCCACACCACCAGATGGCGATAGTCTCCTCGGAGCACATGATCTCCGACTCAGAGAGACCCGAGTTGCGGGAGCTGGCCCGGAATATCCAGAAGAGCCAGGCCGAACAGATAGATCTCATGCGCGGCTGGCGGGAGGACTGGTATGGCAGTCCCGGCCCGGCATACCCCGACCCTGATACATGGGACAACGGCATGATGGGCGGAGATAGCGCGAGAGACCGTATGAGGGACGCGATGGGCGGCGACGCGACCGACGGGATGTTCCTGCGAATGATGATCCCTCACCACCAGCAGGCGATAGATATGTCCCGCGACGCGCTGAAACGGGCGGAACATCCCGAACTCAAGCAACTCGCCGAAGACATCATAGCCGAGCAATCAGCGGAGATAGAGCTAATGCGAGGTTATCTGGAAGAGATCCAGTCGTAGAGGACATTGAGAGCGCCAAAAACCGAGCCACCGTTCAGGCGAATGGGAGGTTTCTCTCCGTCTGAACGGTGGCGCAATCAGAGCATCGCCTCCAACGTCACCCGTCGCGTAGAAGGTTAGGAGCGGCGGCGGAACAGCCAGATCAGGACGACCAGCACCCCGACACCCGCCAGCACCGGCCCGAGCCGCTTCATGACGGCCTCGCCCCCGGCGGCGCCCATGTCGAACGCCTCGGGCTCCCTCGGCTCGCGGCGCGGCGTCTCCTGCGGCTTCGACGGCTGACTTCCGGCTGTGGGGGCGCTCGCCCCTGTCTCCCCCGCACCAGCCGGCCCACCAGACACGACCGAACCCGCTACCGTACCGCCGGCTGCGGTCGTGCCGGCCTCGGCGCTAACCACGTTCCCGAGCGTGCCCGCGCCTCCCACGGGCGCGGCGGGCGTCTCCTGAGCCTGCGTTCCGCTGGCGGTAGCCCCGGCGGTGCTGCCGGTGGCAGAGGAAGTATCTGCAGGCGCGGCTCCCGCGCCTGCCAGACTACCGCCGGCGAGCTCCTCCTCCAGGCAGTCGGCGAACTGCCCGAGCATTTTCGAGGCCACGTCCTGGGCTATGCCGCGCCCGAACTGGGCGGCGCGTCCGGTCAGGTGCATGTCGGTTTCGACCTGGACTTTGGTCTGGTCGCCCTCGCCCTGCATGGTGGTGACGATGGTCGCCGAGGCCGTACCCTGGCCACGGGCGTCGCGGCCGGTGGCGTTGATGACCGCCCGGTGGTTCGTGTCGTCGGCCTCTTCGACCTTGACGTTACCCTTGTAGCTGGCGGTGATTGGGCCGATCTTCACCTTCATCGTACCCTTGTATTCGCGATCTCCGGTTGACTCCTGGATCGCCGCCCCCGGCAGGCACGGCGCCACTTTCTCGAGGTCCAGCATCGTATTCCAGGCCGTTTCGACCGGGACGCTGACGGTGAACTCATTGTTTATCTTCATAAAGCAGCCTCCTCCTTAGTGTTGCTCCATCTTATAACCAGGCTCGGGTTCGCGCATCCCCCGCAGACGGAGCAAGTCCTCCCGCGTGTCGATGTCTGCAGGGTCTGCCACGTCGTCGCACGGCACCTCGGTCACCAACTCCGGATGATGCCGCAGCATCGCCCGCGCCCCCTCGTCACCCGAAAGCTCCTTGATGAGCATCGGCCACATCTCCCTTGCAAAGAGTACCGGGTTGCGCCGCTTGCCGCCATAAACGGCCACCGCGACCGTCGCTCCCCTCTCGAAAGCCTCCACCAGACGCTTCACCGCCCCCGTTCCTACGAGCGGCTGATCCGCAAGCGACACGACCGCCGCCCGAGCACCGGGGTTCATAGCCCGGAGCCCGGCCCGCACCGATGTGGACTGTCCCTCCACCCAGTCCGGGTTCTCCACGATACGGACCTCGTAAGGTTCACACACCTGCCGCAGCCGCCCGGCGCCGGCGCCGACCACCACGACCGTCTCGTCCACGGGCGCGTCGCGCAGCGTGGAGAGCGCGTGTTCGATAAGCGGCCGGCCCTCGAACTCGGCGAGCAGCTTGTCGCCGCCAAACCGGCTCCCGGCACCGGCCGCGAGCAGGATCGCCGAGACGCCGCTCATCGCTTCTTTGTCGCTCCCGCAGCGTCGCGCTCATCCGGCGCGGCGGGCATATCGGGGTCGGAGGTGTGGATCGGGCCGGATCGCTCCGCCAGACGTCCTCCAGAATGCCCGGTGTGTAGCGCAACAATCTCCGCCGCTATTGCCACGGCCGTCTCCTCTGGGGTGCGCGCCCCAATGTCCAGGCCGATGGGACTGCTTATGCGCGCGAGTTGCTCATCGGTGACGCCCTCTTCTTTCAGTCGCGCGGTCCGGTTGTCGTGCGTGCGGCGGCTGCCCATCGCTCCGATGTAACCGGCGTCGGTCTCCAGTGCGGCCTTTAGGACCGGAACGTCGAACTTCGGGTCGTGGGTGAGGACGCAGATCACGCTGCGCTTATCCACCTCGGCGGTCTTTAGGAACTCGTCCGGCCACGCGACGACTATCTCGTCGGCGGTCGGGAAGCGGTCCCGCGTGGCGAAGACTGGGCGCGCGTCGCACACGATCACCCGGTAGCCCATAAACTTGCCCGCGCGGGCCACGGCCGAGGCAAAATCTATGGCCCCGAACACGTACATCTTGGGCGGCGGGGCGAATGACTGGATAAACACCGCCACGTCCTCCATGCGCCGCTGGCCGCGCGGACCAAAATGTGCCGTCCCGGTCTTGCCGCCTTCGAGCAGGCCGCGGGCCGTCTCCACGACGGCCTTGTCCAGCTCATCGTTGCCGGCTGTGCCGGTGTGAGCGTCGGGCGTCACCAGGATCTTTCCCCCCACCCCCGGTCCCTCGATGACCGTGGCGACCGCGACCGGCGATTGCTCCGCGAGCGCCGAGTGCCAGCGGGAGAGCAGATCCCCCATCAGTAATCCACCCGCTCGACGAAGATATGGATGATGCCACCGCACGTCAGGCCCACTCCGAACGCCTCATCGTCCGAGATGCCGTAGGTCAAGAGCTTCGGCTGCCCACTCTCTATCGCCATCATCGCCTCCTCGTACACGGCGGGCTCCACGCACCCGCCGCTAACCGAGCCCACGACCTGCCCGTCTTCCGAGACGGCCATCGAAGTCCCCGGCCCCAACGGCCCCGAACGCTCTACCTTCACTACCGTGGCTAGAGCGGATTTCTTGCCTTCCTCGCTCCACTTTGCAACCTTGTCCACTACCGGGTTCATATCGTGCCTCCTGTGCCTTTTGGTAGATTTTATCTTTCTCGTTCAGCGGCGTCGGCTATGGCCTGGGCGAGCGCTTCGAGGCTCTGGAAATTGTGGCCGGAGAGGAACACGTCCACGTGCGGCAGCGCGGCGGCCATCCCGCCGGCGAGCGGCTGATAGCCGGGCGCGGATTTCAGGGGGTTCACCCAGATCACCTTGTAAGCCAGCCGCTTGATGCGCTGCATCTGCTCGGCCAGAATGTTCAAGTCACCCCGGTCCCAGCCGTCGGAGAGGATCACGACGACGGCGCCACGCGCCATCCCGCGCTGGCCCCAGCGGTCCACGAACTCTTTCATCACGTCCCCGAGCCGCGTGCCGCCGGAGAGGTCTTGCACGGCCCCGGCCGTCTGCCTTAGCGCCTGGTCCGGGTCCCTGGTCCCCAACTCTTTGGTGATGCGCGTGAGGCGAGTACCCATCGAGAAGGCTTCGAGCCTGGCGCCGGAGATGACGCCCGCGTGCAGGAAGCGCAACAGCGCCCGGCTGTACGGTCCCATCGAACCGGAGACGTCACACAGGAGAACCACCCTCCGCGGCTGGACGCGGGTCTTTCGGAAGCTGTGCCGCACGGCCTCGCCGCCGGTACGCATCGCGGCGCGCAGGGTTCGGCGCGGGTCGTGGCGTCCGCGGGGCGCGGGTTCGAGGCGGCGGCTGCGGCGCAGAGCGCCGGAGATCCGCAGGTCCGAGAGCAGGCGCTGCAGCTCGGCGAACTCATCGGCGGAGTAGAGGGCGAAGTCTTTGCTCCGCAGGATCTCCACGGGACTGTACCGGAGCATGACCGCCTCCTCACCCGCCTCGCTCTTCTCGACGGTCTTCTTCGGCGGGGCGACGGAGTCTTCCGGCTGCAAGGTCGTGGAGCTTGACTTACGCTTCGGAAGCTTCTTCGTGGCTCCGCCGCTGTCCCAAAACACCCTGAAAGCGCGGTCGTAGACCTCGATGTCCTCGGGTCGGGAGAGTAGCGTTACGCGCCCAGACCAGTACACGTCGTTGCGGCGTCCGGCGTCCAGCTCTTCGAGGGCGCGGGAGAACTCCACGATCCTGTCGGTCCCGACACGCAGCCCCACACCCCGCAAAATGCGCCCGAACGCTACCGCTACATCGAGCATCGGCGGCTTCGCCGCTGGCGCGGTCGCAGGGTCTGTTCTGTCAGGCACCGGCCCTATCCACCGCCGCCCTCCAGGCCGACCACAAACTCCATGAGGCCCGTCGCTTTGGTCCGCTGCTGGTCCTCGCGATACTTGAGGACGGATCCCAGGGTGGCCTGGACGAGCTTCTCATCGAGACTCTTAGCTCCCAGGGCCACCAGAGCCTCTGTCCAGTCCAGGGTCTCGGCGACGCCGGGCGGTTTGTAGAGATCCATTGTGCGCATCTTCTCCGTGGCGGCGGCGACCTGGCGGGCCAGAGCCTCCTCGGCTTCGGGCACCCGGAGGCGCAGTATCTCGACCTCCCGCTCGAAGCTCGGGTGTTCGATGTAGTGGTAGAGGCAGCGCCGCTTGAGCGCGTCGTGCACCTCGCGGGTGCGATTGGACGTCAGGATCACGACCGGCGGCCTCTCCGCGACGACCGTCCCGAGCTCCGGGATGGTAACGGCGAAATCCGACAGGATCTCCAACAAGAAAGCCTCGAACTCGTCGTCCGAGCGATCCACCTCGTCTATGAGCAAGACCGGCGGCATCGGCCCATGATACTCCAGCGCCTGCAACAG
>CALMWA010000374.1 GCA_937873125.1 uncultured Actinomycetes bacterium
CGTCGTCGGCTCCGCCCTCGAAGACATCGTCGAGAACGGCGGCTGATCTTGAACGCTGCTTGCCGCTGCTGTATTAAGGGTGTTCGAAAGGAACGGCCCAGGCTCTGTCCCGAATGTTGGAAAATCTTTCAGGGCAAGAACTGGGAAGGCATTGACGCGCACTGGCGGGCGAAACACGAGGGGACAATGAGCTACGAGGAGTTCTGGAGTTCCCTCTGCCCGGCGCACAGAGAGTAATCGAGCAACCGGATCGCATTTGACTACCAGCACGAACGTCCGATTACCGGTCGTGCTCGCACTAGCAACGGCCAGCGGTTCCCTAGCTCGCCGCCATTACCTCCGGCATGAGGTCGCGCAGGAAACGTCCCGTGTGTGAGTCTTCGACACGGGCAACGTCCTCTGGGGTGCCAACCGCCACGATCTCGCCGCCACCGTCGCCACCCTCGGGGCCGAGGTCTATGACGTGGTCGGAGGACCGGATCACGTCCAGGTTGTGCTCGATGACGATTACCGTGTTTCCGGCGTCCACGAGCCTGTGCAGGATGTGCAGAAGCTTCTCCACGTCCGCGAAGTGCAGTCCCGTCGTGGGCTCATCCAGGATGTAGACGGTCTTGCCCGTCGCACGCTTGCCGAGTTCGCTCGCGAGCTTCACGCGCTGCGCCTCACCGCCGGACAGAGTGGTGGCGGGCTGGCCGAGCCGGACGTAGCCGAGGCCCACGTCCCGCAGGGTCTCCATGCGGCGTGAGATCGCGGGCACGGGCGCGAAGAACTCGCAGGCTTCCTCGATGGTCATGTCCAGGACGTCGGAGATCGACTTGCCCTTGTAGGTGGCTCGCAGGGTCTCTGTGTTGTAGCGGCGGCCCTTGCAGACCTCGCACGGAACGTACACGTCCGGCAGGAAGTGCATCTCTATGCGGATCTGACCGTCCCCCCGGCACGCCTCGCACCGTCCGCCCTTCACGTTGAAGCTGAACCGGCCCGGCTTGTAGCCCCTTATCTTCGCCTCCGGCGTCGCCGCGAAGAGCTGGCGGATGTGGTCGAAGACCTTCGTGTACGTGGCCGGGTTGGAGCGGGGTGTGCGTCCTATCGGGCTCTGGTCGATGTCAATTACCTTGTCCACATCCTCGACGCCCTTGAGGCCCGCATGGCGGCCGGGACGGTGCTTGCCGCGGCTCACGGCGTTGGCGAGCGCCTTGTACAGGATCTCGTTGACCAGCGTGCTCTTCCCGGACCCCGAAACGCCCGTGATGGACGTGAAGATCCCCAACGGAAACTCCACGTCCACGTCCTTCAGGTTATTCTCCATCGCACCGAGCACCTTGATCTCCCCTGTGGGCTCCCGCCGCTCCTCCGGCGGCTCGATCCGCCGCCGCCCGGAGAGAAAATCCCCCGTGACGGACCGTTCCTCGGCCTCTATATCCTCCACGCCGCCGACAGCCACGATCTCGCCGCCGTGAACGCCCGCTCCAGGCCCAACGTCTATAACGTAGTCAGACGCCCGGATGGTCTCCTCGTCGTGCTCGACCACGATCAGGGTGTTCCCGAGGTCCCGCAGCTTCTCGAGCGTCGTCAACAACCGCCTATTGTCCCGCTGGTGCAGCCCGATGGACGGCTCGTCCAGCACGTACAACACGCCGACCAGCCCGCTCCCGACCTGTGAGGCCAGCCGAATCCGCTGCGCCTCCCCGCCGGAGAGCGTCCCCGCCGAACGGCCCAGGGTGAGATAGCCCAGGCCCACATCCACCAGGAATCCTAGACGCTCCCGGATCTCCTTGACTACCCGCTCCCCGATCAACCACTCCCGCGCCGTAAAGTCCACACCCTCGAAGAAGCTCTGCGCGTTCCATACCGAGAGCGCCGTGAACTCAGAGATATTCTTTTCCCCCACCGTAACGGCCAGAGCTTCGGGCCTGAGCCTCGCGCCCTTGCACTTCGGACAGGGGACGTGGCTCATGTACTCTTCGATCTTCTCGCGCCGGTACTCGGAATCGGTCTCCGCGTAGCGCTTCTCAAGGTTTCCGACGACACCATCGAAAGCCGTCATGTACTGGCGGCGGCGGTTGTAGCGGTTGCGGTACGAGACATAGATGCGATCCCCGTTCGTACCGAACAGGATGGTACTTC
>CALMWA010000375.1 GCA_937873125.1 uncultured Actinomycetes bacterium
ATGTCCTTCAACGCAACCTTCGCCGACGCCCAGGAGGGAATGTGCGCCTTCCTGGAGAAGCGCAAGCCGGAGTGGAAAGGTCGTTAGAAACACTTCTTTTTCCGCGTCTCATCCAGCGAGTAGCGTTTCCTGATTGGAATTGGTGGTGAACTAGAGTAGGCTTCGTTGGCATGGGAGATGAAAAGTGTTGAGAAATCTAGCGCCCGGTTTAAACCCAACTTACGAAACTCACAGAGGTAACGCCTATCTAGGAGATTCGCTCGAAGTGATGCGTTGCCTACCAGATTCATCCGTGAACCTGGTGATGACATCGCCACCGTTTGCGCTGACCTTCAAGAAAGAGTACGGAAACAAGTCTCAGGCCGATTATGTCTCCTGGTTTGTCGAGTATGCGAAGGAGATGTATCGTCTGCTCCCCGAAGATGGTAGCTTCGTGCTGGACCTGGGAGGAGCCTGGAACAAGGGTACACCGACTCGCTCCCTGTATCACTACAAACTGGCTATAGCCCTCTGTGAAGAAGTCGGCTTTCATCTAGCTCAAGACTTTTTCTGGTTCCGCCCCGCCGCTCTTCCTGTACCGGCGGAGTGGGTAACTGTACGCAGAATCAGAGTAAAAGATGCCGTCAACTACGTTTTCTGGTTCAGTAAGACTCCCTGGCCCAAAGCTTCTAACCGCAACGTGCTGACGCCGTACAGTGATGATATGAACCGTTTGATTGAGAAAGGCTACCGAGCCAAGAGTCGTCCTTCCGGCCACAATATCACCGCAAAATTCCAGCGAGACAACGGCGGCGCAATTCCGCCCAACCTCTTGCAGATGGGTAACAACGATGCCAATGGCTCCTACATGGCCGCGTGTAAACGCGAGGGGGTAAAACCTCATCCCGCACGTTTCCCGGAAGGTTTGCCCGCGTTCTTCATAAACCTCTGTACAGACGAAGAAGATGTCGTTCTCGATCCCTTCGCAGGCTCTAATATGACGGGCTACACAGCCGAGAAGGTCGGAAGACGCTGGATATCAATCGAGTTGAATGAAGAATACCTGGAGACTTCACGCTTCCGCTTCGTTCAGCCTGTTTTGTTCGAAGAGTCCGAAGCACGAAACTATGGCAATTCCGAGTAATTTCTAGCAATCCAGTTTCTCAATCGAGCGAATCATTTCGCTGAGAGGTAACGTTAGCGCCTCCGCTATACTCTTCGCCGAGTCCAGGGTAGGTTTTCTAACTCCGCGCTCGACCATACTAATAAAGGTACGATCAAGCCCAGCCATTGCGGCGAGAGCTTCTTGTGAGAGTCCGCGCTCCAACCTCAATCTACGAACCTCGACCCCGAAACGGGAAGAAAACGTATCAGTCACGAAACTCGCGAATAACGCCGACTAGATCCGAAGACCAGTGTTTACCGTAACTCGCCGAATCATCTACGTAAACACGATTGAGAAATCTGTCATCATACGGAGCCGCTCTACGGTCAAGAACAGCGGTTCGGATGAATCGGAACTCCCACTTACCACTTCGGTTGAAAGTACAGGCCGCAAGTAAATCAAATTCGTCTTCGTGGTAGTAGCGGAGATGCGGAGCTTCTTTAGGAGCACGGGTTCTCTGAAAGTCCACGGTCATAGGGCCACCAACTCGCTTCTCTTTTTCCACGTTCTTACATTCGAGCAAGTAATCGCGACCTTTGAATGTTAGCTTGAAGTCCGGCTGACCATCCTTGTCGATCTGCTCGAAGGCATCCAAAAGACCTTGTCGATGGAGTTCCGTAAGATACTTTCGCAGATGTTCCTGCGCCACGGCTCCCTTTACTGCTATGTGCAAACGGTTGTTGGAAAGAACCATGTCCAGTATCTCGACAGCGCTCATCTGGAACTGAGCTTCAAGCTGATGCAGCTTTCGCTTTTCTTCCACGCAACCGCACCTCTGGTCAGCTCAACATAGTGAGTGCCAGCGTACTTGCGTGAAGAGAAAGCTACTACGGACTATAGTCTACAGAACATCAGAAGAACTAAGAGAAGGTGTAAAAGTCTAGGTGGGGTGGATAGATCATGTTAAGCTGGCAACGCGATGACGAATACCCTTACCCAACCGAAGCAGAGGAACGAGCGCAAGACCCGTGGGCTGCCGCCTTACAACGTGATCCTGCTCGACGATGACGATCACAGCTACGAGTACGTGATCCTGATGCTGAGGAAACTATTCGGGCATTCGGTAAACAAGGCCTATGGTATGGCGCAGGAGGTGGACGCGACCGGCAGGGTCGTCGTGGCGACCACGAACCTGGAGCACGCGGAGTTGAAGCGCGACCAGATCCAGAGCTTCGGACCCGACCCACTCATCCCGCGCTGCAAAGGCTCGATGTCCGCGACCGTGGAACCCGCCTCCGATCCATCCTAGCCTGTAGGCTAACCCGCAGGCGCGAGCCGCAGGATGCGATCGTCGCCCTCGTTCGGCGTACCACGTCCGTCGCGGTTGTTGGTGAAGACCCACAGTGAGCCGTCCGGAGCCTGAACGGCGTTTCTGAGACGTCCGTACTCGCCCGCTAGCAGGGCTTCCTTGCCGGTTACGTTGCCGTCCGGCCCCAGCTCCAAGCGCCAGAGTCGCGCTCCCCGCAGAGCCGCCATGAAAAAGTCGCCGTCCCACTGCGGGATGGTGCTGTCCTTCAAGATTACTGCTCCGCTCGGGGAGGCTTCGTCGGTTGCGAAGGTCTGTATAGGATCTCTGTACTTCGGCTCTCCCCCCTCGCCTTCGACCTCGGGCCAGCCGTAGTTGCCACCGGGCTCTATCCTGTTGACTTCGTCGAAACGGTCCTGGCCGAACTCGCTGGCGTACAGTTGTTCGTTTTTGTCCCACGCGAGACCCTGCACGTTGCGGTGGCCGTAAGAGTAGGTAGGGTTATCCGGGAAGGGGTTGTCTTTCGGGATAGCGCCGTCGGGCCGCAGGCGCAGGATCTTGCCGGATAGTGAGTCCTTGTCTTGGGCGGTCTCCGGGTCGCCGGCGTCGCCGGTCGTGACGTAGAGCATTCCGTCGGGGCCGAAGGCGAGACCGCCGCCATCGTGGTAGGTGTTTACGGGGATGCCGGTGAGTAGGGGATCTGGCGGCTCGCCGAGTTGGAAGCGGCCTACGCGGTTGTCCTCATCGGTCGTATAGTAGACGTAGACGAGCTTGTCCCTCTCGTAATCCGGGGAGAGCGCGAGACCGAGCAATCCGCCCTCGCCGCTGCCGCCCTCGGGGATGCGCTGGACCTCTTTCACGTCGCCGGTGTCCGAGACGCGCAGCAGCCGCCCCGAGTCGCGCTCCGTTACGAGCGCCTCCCCGCCGGGCAGGAACGCCACGCCCCACGGCGCTTCGAGCCCCGTGGCAAGCGTCTCGGCCTCGATCCCTCCGGTCTTCCCGGAGCCCGAATTGCCGGCGGATGATTCGACGGCGCGCGTTCTATCTCCGTTCTCCGACGCTTCCCCGTTCAACGCTCCGCACGAGCTCACGAGGAGCGCCAGCGCGGCAATCGCCACCGGCATCAGACGCTTGTTGATGGTTCGCGGCTCTCTCATGCGGCTCCTTCCTCGGGGGTGTCGCCCGGATTGTATTGCCCAGAGATTAGCGCACCCGGCGCAGTCAAGAAGTGAACATGCTCTAGAATCTCTCTGTCAAGCCATACGAGAGTTGGGAGACCGAGGATCAGCGACGCCGCGGAGACGACCTCCGTTCGAGACAATCTGAAGTCGCGGCTAGCTCGTGGGCGGCCGTGGCTGGGGCTGGCGTTTCTGGTCGGGTATGCGTTGCACACGTTCGCTGCGGACTCTTTCGGAACAGCGCTATTTCTCGGAACAGGAGCGGTGCTGTTCGTGATGTCGGTCCCGTGGTCGACCGCTTTCCACAAGGTGTTCGCGCTGGCGGCGTTCGCGGCGCTAGCGGCGGCGGTCTTCTCAGGAAGGTTCGACCTCGCGCGGTTTCTAGACGGGATGCCGGCTTACTTCGGGATCGTGGCGGTGCTACTGGTCTTGAGCGCCGCGGGCTTTCCGATACGAGCGGCGCGGTACGAAGCCCAGATCCAGGCTCTAATGGGCACGCTCAATCGCCGGGGAGTAGGCGTCAAGCCTACGGCCGGCGCTCTCGGCCACGTACTCGGGGCCGTCCTCGACGTCGGCTCGTTCGTCCTGGTAGACGTGATCTCCGCCCGCGCCGCCCCCAAAGAAAGGATCGATTCTCTCAAGTGGGCTGCGCGCGCATTCTCATTCGCCCCGCTGTGGACAAACCTCAACCTGCTAACCGCGACCACCATAACCCTGACCGGCGTCTCCTACCTGGGACTCTTGACGGTTACACTCCCGTTCGTCTTCCTGGGCCTCGGCGCAACCCTGATCGCGGCCCAGAGAGAGGGCGAAGATGTCGAAGCCGTCCCGAAAACCCCGCTCGACCGGGGTGCGGCGGCCGTGCTCCTGTACCCGGTACTGCTCGTCGGGGCCGTGGCGGTCGTCAACCTGCTCTTCCCCGCTCTCTCCCTCACGGCTATGATCGCCGCGACGGTGGCGGTCGTGGTGGTCCTCATCGCCCTGCTGGCGACCGCCCTGACGCGCCGGGTCTCTCCACTCGTCCGGTTGAAGGAGGAGACGCGCGGAGCTCTCACGGCCTCGCACTCGGAGTTCGCGCTGTTCGGCTCGGCGGGGGTGCTGGTGAACGCGCTCCAGGCTATCGGCGCGCTCACGCCGGTGGGAGACTTTCTCTCAACGCTCCCAGAAGCGCTGGTGGCCCCGGCGCTCGCCGCGATCCTGGCGGTGGGTTTCGTCTGCGGCATCCACGTCATCCCGATGGTCCTGCTCCTGGATGCCGCGTTCCCGCTAGACGGCGGTCCGGCGCCCGCGCTCTGGGCCGCCGCCATCCTGCTCGGCTCTCAGACCACCATTCTGCTGACGCCCTTCTCAAGCTCTGTCACGATGTTGTCCAGGCTCTCAGGATTGCACCCGCTGGAGATCGGACCACGAAGGAACTGGCGCTTCGGTCTCGCGGTGGCCCTCGCCACCGCGCTCTATCTGGTTCTCCTTACCTTCTTGCTCCTCTAGAGACTCGAAGAGACCCGCCGACATACCACTCTGGCTACGAGGCCCGGTAATAGACAACCCCGTTCTCCGAAAGCTCGGCCCGTCCCTCCAGGACTAGATGGTCCAGATGCGCCAGAGTCTCGGCCAGGGCGAAGCAGTGCTCGTAAAGTGTGAGGTCGTCCCGGAAGACTTTTCGCGAAACCTCGAAGGGGGTCTTGGGGCCGTCCAGGATCTCGCCGTGCATAAGATCCAGCCGCTCCTCGTGGTGGAGCAGCAGCTCGTCTATCCTGCCAGCGAGGTCGTGAAAGATGGGACCGTGTCCGGGCAGGACGAGGTCCGCGTCCAAACTGCGCAGCCCGTTCAGGGACTCGATGTAGCGGGCGAGCGGGTTAGCGGCGACATCCGGCCACCTCCCGATGTTCGGCGTGATCTTTAACAGCACGTGGTCCGCGGCGAAGAGGATGCCCCGCGCCGCGTCGTGCAGCATGTACTGGTAATCCGCGTGTCCGGGAGCGTGGACTACCCGCGCGGCGCTCCCGCCCAGCGAAACCTCCTCATCCACTCTGAATGCGACCATCTTCTCCGGGAGCTTCAGGTTCGCCCGCGTCCCGGCAGCGGCCTCTTCCGCCAGGGATTGGGGCATCCCATGCCGCGCCAGGTGTTCGACGAGCAGCGTGAAGTTGACGTCATCTCCGCTCCATACGTCACGGGCGTGGTCGATCTCCTTCTCCAGCATGTACACCGGAGCGCCGGATAGCCCCTGCAACCACCGCGCCGCTCCGAGGTGATCCGGATGAAAGTGGCTCACGAAGATGCGGCTCACGTCCTCGCGCAGGTCGAGCCCGAGCGCCCTCGCCCCGGCTTCCCAGGCCGCCCGACCCTCTGGGTAATCGAAGCCGGTATCCAGGATCGTCCAGCCGTCGTCGCCCTCGATCAAATACGTCGAGACGAACACCAGCGGAATCGGCACCGGTACCTTGAGCTGGTAGACACCCTCCGCGACCTCCGCCACGTCCCCCACCGGCTGCGTCCCCAGCCCCGATGACCTCACACTATTCGTCAAAAAATGCGCCTTCCTCTAAAAAATTCAGCGGCCAACAAATGACGTTGACCGCTGATGACTGCCGGCCGTCGGCCGGCGGGCTAGTTTTGCAAGTTCTCGAAGATACCGGCCGCTCCCATGCCGCCGCCAATGCACATCGTAACCATCCCGTACTTCGACTCCCGGCGCTTCATCTCGCTGAGGAGCTGCACCGTGAGCTTGGT
>CALMWA010000376.1 GCA_937873125.1 uncultured Actinomycetes bacterium
CGACGGCGGCGGTGGTCCGAGCGAGGAGATGCTCGAAAGCTACGCCCGCCTGAAAGACTTCCCCGCGCTGCCCCGGCTCCGCATGGGCCGCGTGGACGACCTCTTCGCGAGCCTGCCGGAAGAGGGGTTCCCGAAGTGGGTCGGCGAACTGTACCTGGAGCTGCACCGCGGCACCCTCACTACGCAGGGGCTCGTCAAGAAGCTCAACCGCGAGGCCGAGCACCGGCTCCTGGAGGCCGAGGCGTTCGCCACGATGGCCGCGCTTCACGGTTCGGAATATCCCGCCGGAGAACTGGACCGGCTGTGGAAGATACTGCTCCTCAACCAGTTCCACGACATCCTGCCCGGAACGTCTATCTCCGAGGTATACGAGGAGGCGCACGAGCAGCTACGGGAAGTCGTCGGTGGCGCGGAGAGGTTGCGCAACGGCGCACTGCGCGTTCTGGTGGGCGGAGCCGGGGATGACGGTGGAACAGTGTTCGTCGCCAACACCGGGCTTGCTCCGCGACCTCTCACTGTGCTGCTGCCGGAGGGTGCCTCCGCAGTTGTGGACGATAATGGGAAATCGTTTCCGGTTCAGCGGACCGAGGACGGTTTGCTCGTGCACGCTCCGGATGTACGGGTTCCAGGCCTCGGAGGGATCGGGCTGCGGGTATCCGAAGGCGCCGAAGACCCGAAGGGTGACCACGAGGTCCGGGCCGAGAGTTCGGAGGCCGGCGTGGTCTTCGAGAACGAGTTTCTGCGCGTCGCGTTCGGGGCCGATGGGACACTGCACCGGGTGTATGACCGGGAGACGGAGCGCGAGGTCCTGGACGGGCGTGGGAACCAGATCTGGGCCTACGTGGACCGGCCCGCGAACTGGGACGCTTGGGACGTGGACGAAGGTTACGAACTGGGTGGAGGGGAGATTTCGGCGGTCGGGAAGATGGAGGTGATCGAGGACGGCCCGTTGCGCGCGGCGGTGCGGGTCGAGCGCCGGTGGCGAAGCTCGCGCATCACGCAGACGTACCGGTTGCTCGCCGGTTCCCGACGGCTGGATATCGTCACGGACATCGAATGGCACGAGCGCGGGATACTCCTGCGCGCGCTCTTCCCGCTCAACGTCCACTCCCGGAGCGCGACCTTCGAGACGATGTACGGCGCTCACGAGCGACCGACCCACCGCAACACCTCCTGGGACGCGGCCCGCTTCGAGGTCTCCGCCCACCGCTTCTGCGACCTCTCCGAGCCAGGCTATGGTGTCGCGCTGTTGAACGACGGCAAATACGGCCACAGCGCCTACGGCAACGTTCTCGGCATAAGCTTGTTGCGGAGTCCCATGTACCCGGACCCGTTCGCTGATGAGGGCGGGCATCGCTTCACGTACAGTCTCTTCCCACACCCCGGCGATTGGACGGCGGCCGGGGTGGTGGAGGAGGCGTTCGCGCTGAACAGCCCGCACGTTGCGGTTCCCGGTTCGGCGCCGTTCAGCGGGTCGGGCTTCGTGAGCGCGGAGGGGTCGAAGCTCGCGCTTGGGAGCCTGAAGATGGCTCAGGATGGACGCGGCGTGATGCTGCGCCTCTACGAACCACACGGCGCCCGCGGCACGTCGGTGCTGCGCTTCGCGCGGGAGGTAGTCGGTGGTGAGCGAGTTAATCTGTTGGAAGAGCCGGAGGGAGAGCCTGTGGCTATAGAGAATGGCGCGGTACGGCTGGAGGTGCGGCCGTTCGAGGTCGTTTCGCTGCGCCTGGAGTTGCGCGCGGGGTAAGATCTAATAGGCGAGCGAGGAGAGGGGCGAAGATGGAACATCGCAGGCTAGGACGGCTGGAGCGGGAGAACTCGGTTCTCATATTCGGGGGCGCGGCGCTTTCGGAGGTTAGTGAGAATGCGGCGGACAGTGCGATCCAGGTGGCGCTCGATGCGGGTGTTACGCACTTCGATACTGCGGCAGATTACGGCGACTCGGAGCTCCAGTATGGGCGTTGGATGCCGGAGATAAGAAACGACATCTTCCTCTCCACAAAGACCGGCGAGCGGGAAAAAGACGCCGCGAAGCGCCAGATCGAGGCTTCGCTTGAGCGCCTCCGGGTGGACAGCGTGGACCTCCTGCAACTGCACGCCGTCTGCGATCTTGAAGACCTGGACCGCGCCACCGGCACGGGCGGCTCTCTCGAAGCCGCTATCGAGGCGAAAGAAGAGAGGCTAGTCGGTGCGATCGGCATCACCGGACACGGTCACGAAGCTCCCGCGGTCCACCTCGAAGCGCTGCGCCGCTACCCGTTCGAGACGGTGCTTACGCCCTGGAACTACATCCTCTCCGCCGACGTGGATTACCGGGCGGACTTCGAGGCGTTGGTCGCTGAGGTAAAGCGCCAGGACGTCGGGCTCATGACCATAAAGACCATCTCGCGGCGCAACTGGCCGGAGGGCGACCCGACCGGGGATCAGCGTTACGCTACGTGGTACGAGCCCTTCGACGAAGGACGCTACGTGAACGCGGCCGTCTCGTTCGTGTTGTCGTTCGAGGAGATCACGGGCCTTGCGATGGCCGGAGACGTAAGTCTCATGCCGCTGATGCTCGGAGCCGAGGGCGGCCGGATGCCGCGCGAGGAGGCTGCGGAGGTCTTGGCGAGCGCGCCGAATTACTCCTCGCCGTTCATCTCGGTCCCGTTCTGAGCGCAGCCCTCGGTGGTACGGGGGGCGGATTTGCCGGGTTGATCCACAAGCCGTCGGGTACAGTATTGTGTCTTGATAAGGTCATTTAGGAAGGAACTTTTGTGCAGAACGTGAAGTTTGGCAAGACGGGCATGGAGATCACGCCGGTAGGTTTCGGTAGCTGGGCCATCGGCGGGAGTGGGTGGGCCGCTGCGTGGGGGCCGCAAGATGACGAAGAGGCCGTCGGCGCTATCCGGCGCGCGGTCGAAGTCGGGATGAACTGGATCGACACTGCCGCCGTCTACGGTCTCGGACACTCCGAGGAACTCGTCGCCCAGGCGCTCAAGGGAGTGCCGGAGGACGACCGTCCCTACGTGTTCACCAAGTGCGCCCTCGCGTGGGACGAGAACGGCGACATCATCAACCGCCTTAAGAAAGACTCCGTAAAGCAGGAGTGCGAGGATAGCCTGCGGCGGTTGCAGGTGGATGAGATCGACCTGTACCAGATCCACTGGCCCAACCCCGACGAGGATATCGAAGAGGGTTGGCAGGCGATGGCCGAGCTGAAGGAAGAGGGCAAAGTTCGCCACATCGGCGTCTCCAACTTCAATGTCTCGCAGATGGAGCGCCTCCAGGAGATAGCCCCCGTCGAGACGCTGCAGCCGCCGTACTCGATGCTCAAGCGCGAGGTCGAGGCGGAGATACTGCCGTACTGCGAGCAGAACGACATCGGCGTTATCATCTACTCGCCGATGCGGAGTGGCCTGCTCACGGGCAAGATGACGCCCGAGCGCATACAGAACCTCCCCTCCGACGACTGGCGGCGCAACGCCGACGACTTCCAGGAGCCGAAACTCTCCAAGAACCTGCAAGTCGTGGAGCTACTGAAGGAGATCGGGTCGCGTCACGGCAAGTCTCCCGCTGAGGTCGCCATCGCGTGGACTTTGCGGCATCCGGCGGTAACGGCCGCCATCGTGGGTGGCCGCAGGCCGGATCAGGTCGACGGCATCATCGGTGCGGCGGAGTTCCGGCTTTCGGAAGGCGAGGTCGAGGAGATAGAGTTGGCGCTCCCGTAGGAGCACTGTTCGTCAGGTATCGGCGACGATCACGCGCACGCCGGAGAGTTCCAGTTCCCGGATCGTCTCGGGAGGAGCCTGGTCGTCGGTAACGAACACATCCACCTTCGAGAGGGGGATGATCCTGGCAAGCGCGACGACGCCGAGCTTGGAGTGATCCGCGACGACCACCACCTTGCGCGCGGATTCGACCAGGACCCGATCCGTCTCCGCCTCCGCCACGTTCGGCGTGGTGAGCCCCGCGTGGGGGTGCGCCCCGTGAACTCCCAGGAACAACACGTCGGCGTTGAGCGTCTTCAGCGTCCGGTCGGCGAATGGACCGACCAGGGCGTCGGACGGCGTCCGGAAGATACCGCCCGAAAGCACGATCTTGTCCCACCCGTTCTCCTGCAGCGTGAGCGCGATGTTGGTCGAGTTGGTGATGAACGTGAGGTCCTTGTTCCCCCGCTGCAGCGACGCCGCGATCTGCCACGTCGTCGTCCCCGCGCTGAGCGCCACCGCGTCACCGTCGTTGATCAGTTGTATCGCCGCCCGTGCGATGGACCGTTTCTCGGGCCGGTTGAGCTTCTGCTTCTGTACGAAGTGAGGTTCCGCCGCCGTCTTCGGCACCGGCACCGCCCCACCATGCACCTTCCGCAAGAGCCCGTGCGCCGACAGTTCCTCCAGGTCGCGCCTTACCGTCATGTCAGAGACGCTCAACAGCTCGCTGAGCCCCGCGACCGAGACGCTCCCGATCCGCTCCAACTCCTCCAGTATCGTCTGATGCCGCTGCTCTCTTAGCAACCCGCTCTTTCCCATAACCGGTATCTTACTCTGAAAATGACATACTAGCGTGAGGATCGTGTTGCTTTTAGTGATTATGTGGTGGGGTGAGCGCACCCGAATAACAGGGAGGACCACCACTCGAAGCTGGCCTCCATCGGCGCAGAGTCGCTAGAGTAGATAGCCACCATGATGGACGAGTTGATCGAGGCGCATGGTGAGGCGACGCCGGAGGTGATAAAGCTCCTAGACTGCCTGCTCCTCTGTTTGGTCGGAGAGCGAGACCTCGCGTCCTTCCAGCGCCGAGGCGTAGCAGGCGTCTATGAGGCGGGCTCGGACCAGTCCCTCCTGGCCGTGCTCCCCGTAAGGGTCGCCGTTTCTTACGGTATTCAAAAAGTCCCGCACCACCGCGAGATGTCCCTCACCCCGCGTCAGTTGCGGGGAGACTTCGGCGGGGACTCCGGCCACGTCGGTGAAGATGCGTAGGGTGTCCTCCCAGTTGTAGTTCCTCACTCGGACCTCCGCGCCGCCCTCCGTGCCGTAGAGGGTAAGGCCGAAGTCGTCGCCCGCACTGCCGTGGACGGCCCAACTCGCTTCCAACAGGAGCGTTGCGCCGCCTTCCAGGCGCATGAAGGCCGTGGCGAGGTCCTCGACCTCGTAGGCGGTCCCGACAGGGATCTTTGCGAGGTCGCTCAGTTCGGTGCGGCCGCCGCGGCCCGCCGGGCCGAGTTCGGCGTAGGTGGCGGCGCTCACGGTGTAGACCTCCGGTTCGCCGAGCAGGTACAGCGCGAGATCCAGCACGTGAACGCCGAGGTCTATGAGTGGGCCTCCTCCGGCCATTTCCTTGCTGGTGAACCAGGTGCCCATACCGGGGATGCCCCGGCGGCGCATCCAACTCGCCTTTACGTGGTAGACGCGGCCGAGATCTCCATTCTCGATGTAGTGTTTTAGCACCCGCACGTCACCACGTTCCCGGTGATTGAACGCCACCTGCAACACGCGTCTGGCATTCCGGGCGGCGGTCGCAATGCTCTCGGCCTCTGCTCCCGACCGCGCGAGCGGTTTCTCGCAAAGTACGTGCTTGCCGCTTTCGAGCGCCGCGATGGCGATGGGCGCGTGCAGGTGGTTCGGCGTACACACGCTCACGATGTCCAGGTCGTCGCGCGCGACAAGGTCCTCCCAATTTCCGTACAGGTTCGGTACGCGGTAGGTCTCGCCGAGAAGGCGCAGCTTGTCCTCCTCCTTACCGGCGAGCGCCACGGCCTCCACGCCCGGCTGCAAGAGGTAGTTCTTGAGGTGCGTCTCCCCGGCGAAGCCGAGGCCGACGACACCTACGCGCAGTGGCTCGGGGATATTCGTCTCGGGCAAGACTCTCTCCTAGCTCTTCTCTAGTGGTTGGGTATTCCCGTGGACCGGGTCTGCTCCCGGCGTGGGGGCGGCCCAGCGTACGGCGTTCCGAAGGACGCGTCTTATGTCGGGGTGGTGGTAGGAGGGGTTCTCCTCGTGGCCGGGCCGGAAGTAGAAGACGCGCCCCCGCCCCCGCGTGTAGCAGCACCCGCTTCTGAAGACCTCGCCGCCCCCGAACCAGCTCACGAAGACCAGTTCCTCCGGCGGCGGCACGTCGAACGGCTCCCCGTACATCTCCTCTTCCAGCTCAATGTACTCGCCGATCCCCTCGGCTATGGGGTGCCCCGGAGACACGACCCACAGCCGTTCGCGGTCGTCGTGGCGCCATTTGAGGTCGCAGGTCGTGCCCATGAGGCGTTTGAAGATCTTCGAGAAGTGCGCCGAGTGCAGCGCGATGAAGCCCATCCCGTCGAGGACGCGCTCGTGTACGCGTTCGACCAACTTGTTGGGGACTTCGTCGTGGGCGATGTGCGCCCACCACACCAGCACGTCGGTTGCTTTCAAAACCTCCTCTGAGAGGCCGTGATCCGGGTCGTCCAACGTCGCGGTTCGTACTTCGGTTTCGTCGTCCTCGATGGCTTCGGTCAGGGCGCCGTGGATGCCGGTCGGGTAGATGTCGGCCACTTCGGGCTCGTCGCGCTCGTGGCGCTCGTGGCGGTGCTCGTTCCAGATCGTCACCCGTGTTCGGCCCTCAGCCATACGCGCTCCCTCCGTCGGTTCCGGACCCGTGAAGCTTACCAGCGCGTGCGGCCCCTGCACTCGCCTTGCGATGGAATGCCGTGTCGTATATCGTCGGGAGTATTCCGGGAGAAAGGGAGGGCATCGTGCATTTTAGAGACGGGTTTCTGTGGGGAGCGGCGACGGCCTCGTATCAGATCGAGGGCGCCGTGAACGAGGACGGACGAGCCCCGTCCATCTGGGACACCTTCTCCCACACCCCCGGCAAGGTACTTCATGGCGACACCGGCGACATCGCCTGCGGCCACTACCACCGCCTCGAAGAAGACCTCGACCTCATGGCCGACCTCGGCTTGCAAGCCTATCGCTTTTCGGTCGCCTGGCCCCGGATACAGCCGGACGGCAGCGGCGCGGTGAATCAGCGAGGCCTGGACTTCTACCGGCGGCTCGTTGACGGACTACGGGAGCGGTCCATCGAGCCAATGCTCACGCTCTATCACTGGGACCTACCGCAGGCACTCGAAGACACGGGCGGCTGGACGAACCGGGAGACCAGCGAGCGGTTCGCCGACTACGCCGGCATCGTCTACGAGGCGCTCTCGGCCTCGGTGGGTTTCTGGATCACGCTCAACGAACCCTGGGTCGCCGCCTGGCTCGGCCACGGCTACGGCCTCCACGCCCCCGGCCATAGAGAGTCCGGCAAGGCCCTGGCCGCAACACATCACCTCCTCCTTGGCCACGGCCTCGCGATGCGGGCCATGCGCGAGACCGGCAGAGATAACCAGCTTGGCGTCACCATGAACCTGCATCCGGCGCTCCCCGGACGCGACCGCGACGCCGACCGCGAGGCTGCTCGTTGTGTGGACGGCCAGGCCAACCGCCTCTACTTAGACCCCGTGTTCCGAGGGAGTTACCCGGAAGACCTGATCTCCTTCTACGAAAACCGTGGCGTGAACCCGCCGCCCGTTCGGGACGGCGACCTCGAAACCATCTCCATACCAGTAGATTTCCTCGGCGTCAACTACTATTTCCGGCACACTGTACGCGACGCACCGGACCAGGAACCTTCCCAAGAGCCCTTCTCCGACCTCGCCGTCCGAGGTATCGTCCCGCACGCCGCCGAGAAAACCGCGATGGGATGGCCCGTGGACCCGGAAGGTCTCACGCAGATGCTCGTCCGCATAAAAGAAGAGTATGGTGACCCTCCCATCTACGTCACCGAGAACGGTCGGGCCGTCCACGACTACGTAGACCCCGAAGGCGGCGTGGACGACGAGGAGCGCATCTCCTATCTCGACGCCCACTTCCGGGCTGCGCACGCAGCGATGGAGAGAGGTGTGGACCTGCGCGGCTACATGGTCTGGTCGTTATTGGACAACTTCGAGTGGGCTGAGGGTTACTCCAAACGCTTCGGTCTCGTCTACGTGGACTATCCCACCGGGAAGCGCATACCCAAAGCCAGCGCCGGATGGTACGCTGGCGTTATACGTGATAACGGCCTTGAAACCTAGGGTATGAGGCTTCTCCTGGCCCGGCACGGCCAGACCACGGGCAACAAAGACCGGCGGCTGCAGGGGGCAGAAGATCCTCTAACGTCCCTGGGGCGCCGGCAGGCCGGGGAACTCGCGTCGTATCTCGCCGGCCGCGGCGACGTGACGGCACTCTACGCCAGCCCCTACGTCCGTGCCCGCGAGACCGCCCGCGTCGTGGGCCGGGCTCTGGGACTCGAACCCGTCCTGCGCCCCGGCCTCGCCGAGTTAAATGTCGGAGACGCCGCCGGATACCGCTTCGACGACTGGGCGGCGCAGTTCCCCGAAGAGTCCGAACAGTTCCGCACGGGCGGCGTGGACTACCGGTGGCCGGGGGGCGAGAGCGGACGGCAACTCGGCGAGCGCACCGCCTGCGAGGTGGATCATATATTGAGGGAGCACGGCGAGGATGAAGGGTCCGTCGTCGTGATTTCGCACGGTGGCGCTTTGGCGTGGATGCTCATGTATCTTCTCGGAGAGTCGGGCGACCGATGGCCGAGCGAGCACCTCAACCTCGATAATTGCTCCATCACCGAGGTACGAGTCAGCCACAATAGTTCGCCCGCCGTCCTGCTCCGGCGCAACGAGACCGGACACCTTACCCCAGACCCGGACGCAGAGCCGGCGCCTGACACGGAGGCCGCGACCGGCGAGGACCCGGACTGACTCTCGCACGGATCCAGCGCCAGCTTATGGAGCACGCCGAAGACTCTGACTATCGGCTCATTCAACGCGAGATCCACCACTGCTAACTAACTGCTGCTACGCGAAGCACAGGTAAAACAACGCAGATCAACACGCTAACCAGTGATATTTGTGCGAACATAAGACTAGTGGTTGCATTCGCCGGTGGGTGAGCAGGAGACGGGAGAGGAGCGGGTTGTATTGAGTTGGGTTCCACGCACGGAGTATCCTCGTCCCCAGTTCCGCCGCTCGGAGTGGATCAACCTGAACGGTCAGTGGCGCTTCGCCTTCGACGACGTGGGGGCTGGGCTGGGTGGGCGCTGGTACGAGGTTACGGCGGAGGATCTTCGAGACGGCTCCCTATTCGTGAGGTCCATCACCGTCCCGTTCTGTTATCAGTCGGATCTCTCCGGTATTGGGGAGACCGGGTTCCACGACGTTGTCTGGTATGCTCGCGCGTTCGAGCGACCGGCGGGGGAGCGGGTGCTGCTGCACTTCGGCGCGGTGGACTACCGGGCGGCGGTCTGGGTCAACGGAGTGGAGGTCGCGCGCCACGAGGGAGGACACACGCCATTCTCGGTGGATATTACGCACGCATTACTGGACGGTGAGGCAGGCGAAAACGTCGTGGTGGCGCGGGTCGAGGATCCATCGCGGGACGTGACGATTCCACGGGGCAAGCAGTATTGGAAAGAGGAGTCAGAGGGGATCTTCTATACGCGCACTACCGGGATCTGGCAGACGGTGTGGCTGGAGCCGGTCCCCGCGAGCCGCATCAGCGAACTCCGCCTCACCCCCGACGTGGCCGCCGCCTCCCTGGACGTGCAGGTCTCTATCGAGGGCTTCGAGCCGGGGATGGTGCTGCGTGTGATAATCGAACGCGAGGGCGGGCGAGTGATCGACGACCGGCTCGCCGGCCTGCGTTCCGCGCTCGTCGAGCGGCGGCTGCCCCTGCTAGCGCGCGGCGAACCTCACGAGTCGCCGTATCCCGGACGGTGGGCGAAACCGGCCCTCTGGAGCCCCGAGGCGCCGAACCTCTACGACCTGCGTCTGGAGCTACTCGACGAAAGCGGCGGCGTGTTAGACACCGTCGAGAGCTACTTCGGGATGAGGAAGATCGAGACCAAAAACGGCCGGGTGTACCTGAACAACCTGCCTCTGTACCAGCGGCTCGTCTTGGATCAGGGCTACTTCCCCGGCGGTCTCCTCACCGCACCGGCCGACGAAGATCTGCGCCGCGACATAGAGCTCGCAAAGGAGATGGGCTTTAACGGAGCGCGCAAGCACCAGAAGGTTGAGGATCCGCGCTGGCTGTACTGGGCTGACACTTTGGGCTTCCTGGTGTGGGGCGAGATGGCGAATGCCTACGCCTACTCGCCCGGTTACGTGCGGCGCATCACCGCCGAGTGGCAGGAGGTCGTGGAGCGGGACCGCAACCACCCGTGCATCGTCGCGTGGGTCCCCATGAACGAGAGCTGGGGCGTGCCGAACCTGACCGCGGACACGCGACAGCGGGAGCATTTGCTCACCATGTACCACCTCACCCGCTCGTTAGATACCTCGCGCCCGGTCGTCTCCAACGACGGCTGGGAGCACGCCCTCACGGACCTCTGTACCATCCACGACTACCGAAACGCCGCGACCCTGAGCCGTGTCTACGCAACCCCCGAGGCCGCCATCGCCGATCCTGAACGCCACTCCGTATACGTCCCCGGCTACAGCTACCGGGGAGAGCCGATCCTCGTGACCGAGTTCGGCGGTATCACCCTGGGGGATGCGACCGCCGAGAGCTGGGGCTACCGCACCGCCGCGGACGCCGAAGGGCTACTGGAGCGCTACGAGGAGCTTGTCTCCGCGTTGGTCGAGAGCGCGTGCGTCCAGGGCTTCTGCTACACGCAGCTAACCGACGTTGAGCAGGAGACCAACGGTCTCCTGACCTTCGACCGCGAGCCAAAAGCCGATCTCGGGCGCATACGCGGGATCACGGCCCTGCCGAGAGGGCCGGCCACCACTCGCGAAGACGCCGAACCCTACGAGTCGTAGCCGCCGGGCTACCAACACACGGAGGGAACGTCCATAAAGCAGCGAACCTACACCAACCCGGTCCACGACGGATACCTCGCCGACCCCTTCGTCCTTCGACATGCCGGCGAATACTACGCCTACGGCACCGTCCCGCTCGGCAGGCTCTCCGTTCCCGTGCTCCACTCCCGCGACCTGGTGAACTGGCGGCCTCTCGGCGACGCGCTCACCCTCGGTGACTCGGACGCCGGTATCGAGGCCGTGTGGGCGCCCGAGGTAGTCTACGAAGCCAGCATGTTCTACATGTACTACTCCGCCGGTGGCGAGGAGGGAGAGGGCCACCAACTACGCGTGGCGACCGCCGCGCGGCCCGAGGGACCGTTCGAGCCCACGGGCACGGTCCTCACGCCGGACGAGCCCTTCTCCATAGACGCCCACCCGTTCCGTGACCGCGACGGGCGCTGGTACCTGTACTACTGCCGGGACTTTCTGGACGAGGCGGATGGTCGCGTCGGGACCGGCATCGTCGTGGACCGCTTGCCGGAGATGACCTGGCTCGCCGGTGAGTCCCGGACGGTCATGCGGCCCTTTGCGGACTGGCAGATCTACGAGAGAGACCGCCGCTGGCGCGGCAGCGTCTGGGACTGGCACACCGTCGAAGGCCCGTTCGTGTGCGAGCGTGCCGGCCGCTACTACTGCCTCTACAGCGGCGGCGCGTGGAGAGAACCCAACTACGGCGTCTCCCACGCCACTTCCGACAACCCGCTCGGCCCCTTCCCCCCGCACCGGGCTCCGAAACGGGACCGGACATCCTCCGCACCATCCCCGGAGAGGTAATAGGCCCCGACCATGCCTCCATAATCCGCGCCCCCGACGCCCAGCAAGACTACCTCGTCTACCACGCCTGGGACCCGGCCCACACCCGCCGTCTCATGCGCCTCGATCGTCTCGACTGGACCCGGAACGGACCAAGCTCCCCCGGCCCGACCCTGGATCCACAGCCCACCCCGTTCGCCTGAAGATAGGCCCGCTACGATTATTGTCGTGTGCCGTTAAGTACAAAACAAAACAACACGATTATTGTTGTTAGTAGTTGACTTGTGTTTGTAAACTTGTTAACGTGGGGTTGCACGGGGTTCCGGGGGGATGGAAAGGGTCCGTGAACTACGCAAGGAGGAGGCGCATGGTGGATAGGCGGGCGATGGGACGCAGGCTGACGCGGCAGGACTTCCTGCTTCTAAGCGCGGGCGCTGGAGCGGGGATCTTCGTGGCCGGTTGCGGCGGTGGGCCGCAGAACAATCCGGGGGCGCAGGGCGGCAGTGGTGGCGATGGTGGGAAGGCCTACGACGGCCCGAAGGTGGACCTCGCGTTCTGGAACGGCTTCACCGGCGGAGACGGGCCGTACATGCGGGATCTCGTCGAGAAATTCAATTCCGAGCACAAGAACATCAACGTCAAGATGAACGTGCAGGAGTGGGCCGACTACTACACAAAAGTGCCGTCAGCGGTGGCTAGCGGACAGGGACCGGACGTGGGGATCATGCACACCGACCAGCTCGGCACCAACGCCGCGCGGAGTGTCATAGTCCCGCTGGATGACGTAGCCAAGAACCTGAGCCTCAAGGAGAGCGACTTTGCTCCCGTGGTCTGGAAGGCGGGTATCTACGGGGATCAGCGGTACGGTATTCCTCTGGATATGCACCCGCTCGGGTTCTACTACAACAAGACCGTGATGGAGGAGGCCGGGCTAGATCTCAATAAGCCACCGACCAACAGGGACGAGTACGAGTCGGCGCTGGATGAGCTCAAAGGCAAAGGGGTGGAGGGGTCATGGATGACGCCCTTCCGCTTCACCGGAGGACTCATGTTCGAGTCTCTGCTCTGGCAGTTCGGCGGGGATCTCTACAACCAGGACGGGAGCAAGGCGCTCTTCGGCTCCGACGCGGGGGTCGAGGCGATAACCTGGATGGTAAACCTCATCAACAACGGACACAGCCCCAAGAACATCGCCCAGGACGCCGACATCAACGCCTTCCAGAACAATAAAAACGCCTTCAACTGGAACGGCATATGGGCCATAAACATCTTCGGGGAGAACAAGGATCTGGATTGGGGCGTGGCCCCGCTGCCCCAGATCGGCTCCGAGAAGGGTGCCTGGGCCGGCTCGCACAACTTCGTCGTGATGCGCCAGAAGACGCCGGATGACAACAAGCTGCAGGCGTCGAAGGTGTTTATCAACTGGATCTCGCAAAACTCCCTGGAGTGGGCCAAGGGCGGGCAGATACCGGCGCGAAAGAGTGTCCGGGAGAGCGGAGGATTCGAGGACCTCAAGCTTCAGTCCATCCTCGCGGAGCAGGTGCCGTACCTCAACTTCGTCCCGCCGGTGCCGGGCATCGGTGACGTGGAGACAAACGCCCTGGATGTGGCCGTCAACGAGGCAATCACGCTCAAGAAGAGTCCCAAGCAGGCTCTGCAAGACGGGGCGGCGAAGGCCGACAAGCTTCTCGAAGAGAACCGCCAGAAGTACCAGGGCTAGAAGATGGAGCCGCAGAGCGCCGCGCGGACGGGGGCGCAGCCCCCGCTCCCGCTAGGTCCGGCCGCCGGCGACGTCAAGGGAGTTCCCACCAAAGGATTCTCGCCGACGCCCTACCTGTTCATGGCGCCGTATCTAGCGTTGTTCTTTACCTTTGTTCTGATCCCGGCGGTGTACGGGCTCTGGATCAGCCTGCACAACTGGGACTACTTGCTTCCGGGTAAGCCTTTCGTCGGGCTGCAGAACTACGTAAATCTGTTCACGCCCGGCTCAACGACTTTTGGTCCGTTCTGGAGCAGCATGAAGGCGACTGGGTTGTTTACGCTGTTCTCCGTGCCGTTGCTCGTGGTAGTCCCACTGCTCATTGCCTTGTTGCTCAATCAGCAGTTTCCGGGACGCAATTTCTTCAGGGCCGTGTACTTCGCCCCTTACGTCCTCGGTGTGGCGGTCGTGGGCGTGCTGTGGCGCTTTCTGCTAGATCCCAACCAGGGCCTTATCAACTACTATCTTGGGACCAGCATACCCTGGATCACGGCTCTGCCGTGGGGTTGGATCGCGCTGGTCGGCGTCACCGTTTGGTGGACGCTCGGGTTCAATGCCGTGATCTACCTCGCCGGACTTCAGGACATCAATGCGGAACTCTACGAGGCCGCCAAAGTGGACGGCGCGAACGGCTGGCAGAGATTCCTGAACATCACGCTGCCTGGACTTCGGCCGGTCTTGATCTTCGTCATCACGACCACCGTCCTCGCCTCGGCCAACGTGTTCGGCCAAGCCTACCTCATAACCCAAGGAGCGCCGGGCCAGGAGACGCGCACCGCCATCATGTACATCGCGGAGACCGGCCTTCGGCAGTTCAACATGGGCGCCGCCTCGGCGATGAGTTACATACTGGCGCTGTTTCTCATGCTGATCAGCGTCTTTAACTTCGTTGTGCTACGCGAGAGAGAGGACTGAGATGGCGCAAGCGACGGCCGGCGTACCAGGTAGAAGAAGGCTGGTCGGCAGGCGCATCCTGCTGTACGCGGTCTTGGTCCTCCTCACCCTCCTATTCGTGGCGCCCCTGTTGTGGATGTTCTCGACCTCGTTCAAGACCAACGCCGAGGCGATACGGGACGTGCCGACCTGGATCCCGGAGGAGCCCTCTACCGAGGGTTACTCCAGGTTGTTGCAGCCCGGTTCTTCGGAGCCCGTTCTCCGGTGGTTTATCAACAGCATGGTTGCGGCGCTCGCTCACACGGCGCTCGTGCTCGTTACCGCCTCGATGGCCGCCTACGCGCTGGCGCGCATGGAGTTCAGGGGCAAAAAGATCATGTTCGCCCTCGTCATCTCGACGTTGTTCATACCGCCGATCAGCTTCTTCGTACCCAACTACTTGATAGTCGACTCGTTCGGCTGGCTGGATACCCTGCTCGCCGTGATCGTGCCGGGAGCCGCCGGAGCATTCGGGGTTTTCTTTCTGCGGCAATTTTTCTCATCCCTGCCCAGGGAACTCGAAGAGGCCGCGCTCCTGGACGGAGCCAACCGGTTGCAGATCTTCACGAAGATCATCCTGCCCCTCTCCAAGCCCGCCCTCGCCACGCTGGCGGTGCTGAGCTTTCTGGCGAACTGGAACGACTTTTTGTGGCCGGTCTACGTGCTCTTCAACTCGCCCAATTACACCCTGCCGCCGGGACTCGCCATCCTGCAGGGAGCCTACGCCGCGGACTACGCGGTGATCATGGCCGGCGGCGTCATAGCAAGCATCCCGGTGCTCGTAATCTTCATGTTCGCCCAGCGCTACATTATCGAAGGCGTGGCTCGCAGCGGCCTGAAAGGATAAAGACCGTGACTACCAGGACCCTGCATCCCGCGCGCATCCTCGGGCTCCTCGCGGCGCTCGCTGTATGCCTGCTCCTAGCCTCTGGTGCCGCGACGGCCCAGGGAACCCCGGCGGGCACGTACACCAACCCGGTCTCCAAGGGCTTCGCCGACACCTTTGCCGACCCCGCCGTCATAAAGGCCAAGGACGGCTACTGGTATTCCTACGGCACCACCGACCCGTTGCGCGAGGGCGAGAGGCGGTTCCACACCATCCCGATCTCGCGTTCCAAAGACCTCGTGAACTGGACCTTCGTCGGCGACGCCTTCGATAGCCCGTCCGAGGTCTCCTGGGCCGACACCGACGCCGCCCTCTGGGCGCCGGACATCCGCTACCTCGACGGCAAGTACTACATGTACTACGTTGTCACCCAGACCAGTGGCGTCACGACCCCCGAGGGGCGCAACGACAACGCCATCGGCGTCGCCACCGCGCCCACGCCCACGGGGCCGTGGACCGACTCGGGCGCGCCGGTGGTCCGGCCCCGTCCCGGCGATTCCGGCCGGAGCGACGACTACAAGTGGACCTTCGACCCCAACGAGTTCACCGACTCCGACGGCAAGAAGTACCTCTACTACGGCTCCTACTACGGCGGCATCTTCGTAACCGAACTTTCGCCGGACGGAAAGCGCGCCGTCGGAGCGCCCACGATGGTCGCCATAGACAATCGCTACGAGGGCGCTTACGTCGTCCACCGCGACGGCTACTATTACCTCTTCGGCTCCTCGGCCAACTGCTGCGCCGGCCCGACCACCGGCTACTCCGTCTACGTTGGTCGCTCGAAGAGCCCAAGGGGGCCGTTTCTGGACAAGGAAGGCCAGTCCATGACCGAGTCGCGGGTCGGCGGCTCCATCGTGGTCACGCCGAACGGGAACAAGTGGATCGGACCAGGCCACAACGCCGTCGTTACCGACCTCGCCGGCGAGGACTTCTTCGTATACCACGCCCTCGACCGCGCCGACCCCTACCTGGACGAGCCGTTCGGCATAAACGAGCGCCCCATGCTCATAGACCGGCTCGACTGGATAAACGGCTGGCCCACCGTCCGCGGCGGCCGTTGGGCCTCCGAGTCAGCCGAGCGCGCCCCCGTCATCGACGGCCCTGTAAACGACTCCTTCAACCGCCGAACCTCCCTCGGTAGGACCTGGCGCTCCGACGGCGGCGCCTGGCGCATCGTGAAGACGAGAGACGGAAAGGGCTACGTTCGACAGCAGAGCCGTCCCGACCATAAGACGTTCCTCGTCAAGCGCGCCGGGGTGCCGAAGGATGTGCGCGCCGAAGCGGACCTGCGCCTCACAGGCGGTCGCGCGGCCGGAGTGGTCGTCCGCTACAAGGACGAAACGAACTATGCCGCCGCCTGGCTCGACCGTCGCAGGGACGCCCTCATCACCGAGGTAGTGACGCGCGGCCGGAGCAGCCGCGACGCCACGCCGCTCCCCGCCAACTTCGACTTCGGTGACTGGCACAACGTCGCCGTCGAGGTGCGCGGGCGGGAGATGTTCGCCGAGGTGACGGACGCCCGGCTGCACGACCCCCTCGCCACCGCCGAGCATCGTCTGCCGGCCAGGCTCGACGACGGCAAAGTCGGCGTCGCCGCCCGCGGCCGCGCCGGGACGGACAACGTGAGTGCCGCGCGGCTCTACCGGCCGAACACGGACCCGGCCCCGACACCCGAGGCCGGCACGCTCTCCGGGCAGCACAGCGACGAGTTCAACGATACGGCGCTCGAACCCGAGTGGGAGTGGATCCGTACCCCCGACGGTCAGGAGTCCGGCGGCGCGTACCGCTGGCCCGTGCAGTCCGCCGACATCGTCGGCGAGGGCGCGGCCAACAACGCCTCGTTGCTGTTGCGCGACGCTCCGCAGGGTGAGTACATCGTGGAGACTAAGCTCACGATAGACCTCGGCACGGATACCATTCGGAACTTCCAGCAGGGCGGCATCATCGCGTACCTGAACGACGATCACTGGGCGAGACTCTCGCACGTGGCGATCTGGAACACCCGCCAGACCGAGTTCGGCAAGGAGATGCCCTTCGCCGGCCGCACCTCCTTCGGAGGGATGTTGATCGGTCCTCCCTCCGACACCACCTGGCTGCGTCTCGCGCACCGCGTGGACCCGGCAAACGGCGAGCACGAGTACCGTGCCGGCACCAGCCGCGATGGCGAGAACTACGTCTGGGGCGGAGTTTGGACGTTGCCGGCCGGTGAAGACCCGCGCATCGGGCTGCTCTCGCTCGGCAAGCAGGGCTCGGACCCGTCCGCCACCTCGGAGTTCGACTACTTCCGGGTATACCGGCCCTAGAGACTCCGACCCAAACAGGAAGGCAGACTTGGAGATCCCCGAGAGAGACCCGGCCGTTCCCGGCATCGCGCAGGAAGAGGTCTCGCGCAAACAGCGCGAGACCAAAGACGACGGCCGCTACATAATCTTCTACTCATTCGGCAGCGTGCGAGAGGTCAGCGAAACCGAGGACGAGTCGGCGGCGCCGTGAACCAGCTTCGTTGGGACCCGACCCTGCGCGAGTGGGTGGCCTACGCCACCCACCGCCAGGACCGCACCTTCCTGCCGCCCGCCGAGTACTGTCCGCTGTGCCCGACCAAGCCGGGTGGTTTCCCTACCGAGGTGCCGCGGGAGTCCTACGAGATAGCCGTCTTCGAGAACAAGTTCCCATCCTTTAGCCCCGACGCCGCCGAACCCGAAGAACCGGGTTCCACACTCACGCCCACGGCCGCCGGACGCGGCGTCTGCGAGGTCGTTCTCTACTCCGACGAGCATGGTTCGACGCTGGCCGGGATGAGCCAGCGGCGCATCCGCAACCTCGTCGAGGTGTGGGCCGACCGCTACGAGGAGCTCGGGTCTCTGGACTACGTAGACTACGTGTTCGTTTTCGAGAACAAGGGAGAGGCGATAGGGGTAACTCTGCATCATCCGCACGGCCAGATCTACGCCCTCCCCTTCGTCCCTCCGCGCCCGAAGAAGGAACTCGAAGCCGCCCGAGACTACCGCGAAAATAACGACGGCCGCTGCCTGCACTGCGACCTCCTGGCCCAGGAGCACGAGGACGGACGCCGGGTCGTCGCCAAGGGAGAACAGTTCACGGCCTTTATCCCGTTCTTCGCCCACTACCCCTTCGAAGTACATCTCTACGCCCGCCGCTGCGCCCCGTCGCTTACAGACCTCGATGCCGCTGAACGCGACGACCTGGCCCGCGTACTAAAGCAGGTGCTCATGGGCTACGACGCGCTCTTCGGATTCTCGCTCCCCTACGTGATGGCTATGCACCAGGCCCCGACCGACGGCGCGGACTCCTCGGGCGTCGCCCACTTCCACATCGAGTTCTACCCGCCCAACCGCGCCGCCGAGAAGCTCAAATACCTGGCGGGCAGCGAACAGGGCGCGGGCGCGTACATCGTGGACGTGCTACCGGAGAAGACCGCCGAAACTTTACGCGAGGCCGTGGAGCGCGCAGGCTCGTGAAGCTCCTGGTAACGGGCGGCGCGGGCTACGTCGGGAGCGTGGTGGCCTCCCAGTTGGTCGCGGTGGACCACGAGACCGTCGTGCTGGACGATCTCTCCAAGGGCCACGCGGGCGCCGTACCGCCGGGGGCGCGGCTGGTGCGGGGCAATCTTCTAGACGACGAGTTCTTGCGCGGGGTGCTGGGCGAAGGCTTTGACGGGGTGCTCCACTTTGCGGCGCTTTCGCTCGTTGGGGAGTCGGTCGAGGAGCCGGGACGGTATTACCGCAACAACGTGTGCGGAACGCTCGGGCTCTTGGAGGCGATGCGCGGGGCGGGCGTTCCCCGGCTCGTCTTCTCCTCGACGGCGGCCGTCTACGGGGAGCCTCGGAACGTCCCGATCACCGAGGACGAACCGGCGGCGCCGACGAACCCGTACGGGGCGACGAAGCTCGCGGTGGACCGCATGATCTCGGCCTACGCCACCGCCCACGGCCTCGCCGCCACGAGCTTGCGCTACTTCAACGTCGCCGGGGCCAGCGGCACTCTCGGCGAGGCCCACGAGCCGGAGACGCACCTGATACCGCTTGTCCTAACAGCCGCCGCGAAAGAGACCCCCGTCAGAATATTCGGCGCCGACTACCCCACCCGCGACGGCACCGCCATCCGCGACTACATCCACGTAGAAGACCTCGGACGCGCCCATCTTCTGGCGCTCGAAGCCGCAAGACCCGGCATGCACGATATCTACAACCTCGGAAACGGCGCGGGCTTCTCCGTGCGCGACGTCGTCGAGGCCGCCCGCCGGGTCACAGGACGAAACATAGAAGCCATCGAAGCCCCGCGCCGCGCCGGAGACCCGCCCGAACTGGTCGCGTCGAGCGCGAAGGCCCGGGCCGAGTTGGGCTGGAAGCCCGAGAAGCCGGCATTGGAAGATATGATCTCCGACGCCTGGACCTGGATGATGTCCCATCCGAACGGATACGAGTAACCGGTGCGCGCGTTGGAAGAGAAGGCCGCCGCCGCGTACACGGAGAAGTTCGGAGACCCCCCCGACACAGTCGCCAGCGCCCCCGGCCGTATAAACCTGATCGGGGAGCACACCGACTACAACGGCGGCTTTGTTCTACCCTGCGCCATAGACCGCCGGGTCGCCGTCGCCGTCGGGAGGAGCGGCAACGAGCTCTACTCCGCCGACTTCGGCGAAACCCGGTCGCTGACGGAGAAAGATTCCTCCTGGGCCGACTACCCGCGCGCCGTCGTCTGGGCGATGGGGGAGGCGGGGCACCGGACGGAGCCTTTCCGGGCGGCCTTCGCCGGCAACGTGCCGCTCGGCTCCGGGCTCTCGTCCTCCGCCGCCATCGAGGCAGCAACCGCTCTGGCCCTGGATTCGCTCTTCGGACTCGGCCTGAAGAGGAAGGAACTAGCCGTGATCTGCCAGAAGGCCGAGAATGGTTTCGTCGGCGTGAACAGCGGCATCATGGACCAGTACGCCTCGCTCCTGTGTGAGGCGGGCGCGGCTCTATTGGTTGACTGCCGCTCGCTCGAAGCCGAACCCGTGCCGCTGGATCTTGAGTCCGCCGGCCTCACCCTACTCGTCTGCGACACCCGCGTCGAACGCGGCCTCGCCGATACCGGCTACAACCAACGTCGTGAAGAGTGCGAGCGCGCCGCGAAGACTCTCGGTGTTGGAGAGCTGCGGGACGCTCGCGACGAAGACCTGGACCGGCTCTCCGGTGTTGAGGAGAAGCGCGCCCGGCACGTCGTTTCGGAGAACGTGCGGGTCCTGGATGCCGTGGACGCGCTGCGCGAAGAGGACTTCGAGCGCTTCGGACGCCTCATGTACGCCTCCCACGCCTCCCTGCGCGATGGCTACGAAGTCTCCATCCCCGAGCTGGACACCTTTGTGGCGCTCGCCGAAGAGGCCGGCGCTCCGGGCGCGCGACTAACCGGCGCCGGCTTCGGCGGCTGCGCCATCGCCCTCTTCCGGACTGGGGAGACCGGCGCCCTGTGCCGGAAGATAGAGACCGTTTTCGCGGACCGGGGGTTCAATAAACCGGACTTCTACGAGTTCGTGCCGGTCGCGGGGGCGGAGGTGGCGCGGTGAGCCGGGACGCGCGACGCGAGAAGCTGCGGAGCCTGATCGAGGAGACCGGGACCAGCGGGATACTGCTTCGTCGTCCGGCCAACTTCGCCTGGTACACGGGTGGTGCTGACAACCGCGTGGATCACGGCGACGAGTTCGGGGTTGCTGCGGTTCTCGTCACCCGCGACGCCGAGTACGTCGTAGTGGACAACATCGAAGCCTCCCGGATGCGCGAGGAAGAGACCCCGAATTTCGAGGTCGCCGAACATCCCTGGCACGAAGGCCCGGATGTCCTGGTACGGGAGCTGATCGGAGGCTCATCGCTCGCGGGCGACTCTCCAGCAGCACCCGGTGAAGACCTCACCGCTCGGATAGCGCCTCTACGCTACGTCCTAGACGCGGACGCCGTCGAACGCTACAGGGTACTCGGTACGGACGCCGTGGCAGCCGTGGCCGAAGCCGCCGCGAGCCTTACGCCGGAGACGGATGAGATAGAGGCTTCGGCGAATCTCGTGGCGGCGTGCCGGCGGCGTGGGTTATACGTGCCGGTGCTCATGGCGGCGTCGGCGGCGCGTATGGTCCGGTTCCGGCACGCGATCCCGCGCGGCGGTCCCCTCGGCCGCCGCGCCATGCTCGTCGTGTGCGCCGAACGCGGCGGCCTCTTCGCCAACCACACCCTCCTGGTGGACTTCGACGCCCCCGATCCCGAGACGCTCCGCCGACAACAGGCCTGCGACGAGTTACTGCGCCGCATGAGAGACGAAGCCTCACATCCCGGCCGCACCTTCGCCGAAGCCTTCGAAGACTGCCGCCGCTTCTACGCCGAGGCCGGCTATCCGGACGGCTGGCGCGACCACCACCAGGGCGGCCTCACCGGCTACGCCTCCCGCGAACTGGTCGCCTCGCCCACGACCGTCCAAGAGATACGAACCGGACAGGCGTTCGCCTGGAACCCATCTTTGCCGAACGCGAAGGCCGAGGAGACTTTCGTGCTCACGGACGCTGGACCCGAGATCCTGACCAGATCATAACCAGCGCGACGTTTCACATTCGCGTTCCGTAGGGTAAGCCTCCTGCGCTGTCAAGAACCTGAAAGGAGCACCCCAATGGCTAACGAGTTGCAGGGCAAGAAGGTGGCGATCTTGCTCGCCCCGGTTGGCACGGAGCAAGTCGAGTTTACCGACCCCAAGAAGGCTGTCGAGGACGCCGGCGCAACGGTGGATGTCGTAGGCATCGAGACTGGCGATGCCCAGACCATGAACAGCGACGTTAATCCTGGTGAGACCTTCACGGTCGAGAAGACGTTCTCCGAGGTCTCGGCAGACGAGTACGACGGGCTCGTGGTGCCGGGCGGTACTGTCGGGGCGGATAACCTGCGCGGAAGCGCCGAGGCGGTGGCGTTTATACACGCCTTCTTCGAGCAGGCCAAGCCTGTTGGCGCGATCTGTCACGGACCCTGGACGCTGGTCGAGGCGGATGTGGTCAAGGGCCGCACCCTCACCTCCTACCCGACGCTTCAGACCGATATCCGAAATGCGGGCGGCAACTGGGTGGACGAGGAGGTTGTCACCGACCAGGGACTCGTTACCAGCCGCAACCCCGACGACCTGCCAGCGTTTTGCGCCAAGATCGTCGAGGAGTTCGGTTCACCAGCAACAACCGTATCCTCTTCGGCCCAGGCGTCCTGAGCCCCGGTGGGGGGCCTCGGCGGGCCGAAACGGTAGGTTATCCGCGCCCGGGGGCGTCCCTGCTCGTCGCGCCCCACGCCGATCCTCTCGACCAGGAGCTTCGCGAGCTCGCGGCGCTTCTCGAACGCCTCGTCGGTGTCCTCCTCGACTTCCGCTATGCGGTCCCGGAGCGTCAGGAGCCACACCCCGGTGTTCCTGGCGGCCAGCTCCTTCTCGGCGCTTCGGGAGAGGTCGGCTTGGGCGGACTCGATCAGGAGCCGCATGTTGTCGATCTGGATCTTCAGGTC
>CALMWA010000377.1 GCA_937873125.1 uncultured Actinomycetes bacterium
AGAGCGGCATCCTGGACGTGCTGCCTGACGGTTTCGGTTTCCTGCGCACGAGCGGCTACAGCCAGAGCAAGGGCGACGTCTACGTTTCGACCAGCCAGATCAAACGCTTCAACCTGCGGCGCGGCGACTACGTGATCGGCCAGATCCGCCCGGCCCGCGAGGGCGAGAAGTATCCGGCTCTGGTCCGCATAGAGACCGTCAATGGCGAGGAGCCGCAGAAGGGCCGACGTCGTCAGAACTTCGACGACCTGACGCCGCTCTACCCGGAGGACCGACTGCGCCTGGAGTGGAAGCCGAACGACATCGCGCCGCGCGTCATAGACCTCGTGGCGCCCATCGGCAAGGGACAGCGTGGGCTGATCGTCTCGCCGCCGAAGGCTGGTAAGACGACGATCCTCAAGCAGATCGCGCAGTCCATCGCCGCCAACTACCCGGACGTGAAGCTGATGGTCTTGCTCGCCGACGAGCGGCCGGAGGAGGTCACAGACTGGGAGCGCAGCGTGCAGGAGGCCGAGGTCGTCGCCTCCACCTTCGACCAGCCCGCCGATAACCACATCGCCGTCGCTGAGCTGGTCCTGGAGCGGGTCAAAAGACTCGTCGAAGAGGGCAAGGACGTGGTGGTGCTGCTCGACTCCATCACCCGACTGGCGAGAGCGTACAACCTCGCGGCGCCAGCCTCGGGCCGCATCCTCTCGGGTGGCGTGGACTCCGCCGCACTCTATCCACCCAAGAAATTCTTCGGGGCGGCGCGCAACATAGAGCACGGCGGGTCGTTGACGATTTTGGCGAGCGCGCTCGTGGATACCGGCAGCCGCATGGACGAGGTCATCTACGAGGAGTTCAAGGGTACGGGCAACATGGAGCTTCATCTCGACCGGAAGCTGGCGAACCGCAGGATCTACCCGGCCATCAACATCGAGGACTCTTCGACGCGCAAGGAGGAGCTGCTCATGGAGGCCGCCGAGGCCCAGCGGGTCTGGCAGGTCCGCAGCATCCTGAACGCCCTCGATACCTCGCAGAAGATAGAGCTCCTGATCCAGAAGCTCAAGGAGACGCACACCAACATGGAGTTCCTGCGCGAGCTCCAGCGCGTAAGAGGTTAGCGGCGGTACGGGCGCGGGTGCGGCATCGTCCGCGCTCGCGCCTTTTCTCCCTTTACAGAAGTAATAAACTATGGAAGTAGACGTTTTAGAAGCGGAGGTTTTTGATGAAGACTGGAATACATCCCGAGTACACGACGACGCTGGTTCGCTGCGGGTGCGGCAACGAGTTCGAGACGCGCTCGACGGCGGGGGAGACGATCACGGTGGATGTCTGTTCTGTGTGTCATCCGTTCTACACTGGCAAGCAGCGCATCGTTGACACCGGCGGCCGGGTGCAGCGGTTCGAGAATCGGCGTCAGGCCCGCCAGAACCGGAAGTAGGTCTTCCAGCGGTGAGGGTCGGCGGACAGGCGATAATGGAGGGCGTACTGATGCGCTCCCCCAATTTCTGGGGGATGGCGGTCAGGACCCCTGCGGGCGACGTGGATATCCGGGCGGAGAGGTTCCGCTCGGTCACGCGCCGGAACAGGCTCTTCCGGCTGCCGATCATCCGCGGGGCGCTCTCCCTCGGGGAGACGCTCTGGCTCGGTATGAAGGCGCTGACCCTTTCGACCAACATAGCTCTTGGAGAGGAAGAAGACCTCTCCAAGAAAGAGATCGCCATAACGCTGTTCATCGGGCTCGTGATCGGCTTTCTGCTGTTCCTGGCGGCGCCGGTGTTCGCTACGAAGGGACTAGGCGCACTGCTCGGCAACAGCATCGAGAACCCCATTCTGTTCAACCTGGTAGAAGGTGCGATCCGGATCGGTATCTTCATGCTCTACATCGTGGGGATCACGGCGGTGAGCAAGGATATCAAGCGTTTCTTCGCCTACCACGGCGCCGAACACAAGGCGATAAAAGTCTACGAGCGGGGCGAGGAACTGGTCCCGGAGAATTCTCATAAGTTGGACACGAGCCACGTCCGCTGCGGTACGAGCTTCGTGCTTTACGTGCTGGTATTGAGCATTCTGGCGTTCTCGTTGCTCGGCGTGACGGGTTGGCTGTACATGCTGGCAAGCCGGGTGGTGGTGATACCGCTGGTGGCGGGGATCGGGTTCGAGTTCATCATGTGGAGCGCGAAGCATCAGGACAGCGCCGTTGTACGTGCCCTGACGTGGCCGGGGCTGCAACTCCAGAAGCTGACGACGCGCGAGCCGACCGACGACATGGTCGAGGTGGCGATGGCGTCCTTGAAGAAGGTATTGTCGATGGAGGAAGAAGCGAGGATAACGCCCAACGAGGCGACGAGTAAGCTGGTGATCTAGGTTGGACAATCAGGTGGTAAAGCTGGCCGAGGAGACGCTCGGGCGCTACGACGCTTTGACTAAGGAACTCTCGGACCCGAGCATCTTTGACGACCATAATCGTTACCGCGAGGTTGCCAAGGAGCACGCGCGCATGAAGTGCGGCGCCGAGATGTCCCAGAGCCTGCTCGATTCCATAGTCGAGGAGCGGGAGGCGCGGGAGTTGATCCCGACGGCCGCCGACGCCGAGGAGCGCGAGTTCTACACGGCCGAGGCGCGGGATGCGGAGGAGCGCATCGAGGATCTGGCGGAGAAGATCCGGACGGAGCTCATAGACCGCGACCCGAACGATGATAAGGACGTGATCATCGAGATCCGGGCCGGCACCGGCGGCGACGAGGCCGCGCTCTTCGCGGGCGAGCTGCTGGAGATGTACACCCGCTACGCTGAACGTCTGCGCTTCAAGCATCGCATGCTCTCTTCTAGCCCGGCGGAGGTCGGTGGGTACAAAGAAGTTTCGGTGGAGATCGAAGGAGACCGCGCCTACTCGGTCTTCAAGCACGAGGGTGGCACGCACCGCGTACAGCGCGTCCCCAAGACCGAGAGCCAGGGCCGCATCCATACCTCCACCGCGACCGTCGCCGTGCTCCCCGAGGCGGAGGACGTGGAGGTCGAGGTGAGCGCGGGGGACCTGGAGATAGACGTGTACCGCTCCAGCGGCCCCGGCGGCCAGAGCGTGAACACGACGGACTCGGCGGTTCGCATCACGCACAAGCCGACCGGCCTGGTCGTTACGTGCCAGAACGAGAAGAGCCAGCTCCAGAATAAGGAGCAGGCGATGAAGATCCTGAAGTCCCGTCTTCTCGAACGCGAGATGCGCGAGCGGGCCGAACTGGAGGGCGCTATACGCCAGGCTCAGGTCGGCTCCGGTGACCGTTCGGCGAAGGTCCGCACCTACAACTTCCCGCAGGGCCGCATCACCGACCACCGCGTCGGCGTGACTTCCCACAACCTTGAAGCCACGCTGGGTGGAGATCTGGAAGAGTTCACCCAGGCCCTCGCTGCCAAGGAGCGCTCCGACAAGCTCGCCGCCGAGACGAATGGCTCCGGCCCGGCGGGCAACGGGGCGTCCGGCTAACCTGTGCGTACCGGCGCCGCGAGCGCCCGCGAACTCTCCAGGGAGGCCGCCACCAGGCTGGAACGAGCCGGTGTACCGGAACCCATCGCGTCCGCCGAAGTCCTGCTCTCTGAGTTGCTCGGAGTTGGGAGGGCAGACGTGGCATTCTACGATGAGCCGCTCACCGATGAGCAGCGGGCGCTCTACGAAACCTGGATCTCACGCCGCATGGAGCGCGAGCCCGTGCAGCGCATCCTGGGCTACGGCTATTTCCGTAACCTCAAGCTTTACCTGAACGAGCATGCTCTCGTACCCCGCCCCGATACCGAGAGCGTCGTGGATGTGGCGCTGGAGTGCATAGACCGGCGCGGCGACAGGGGCGTGGTGCTGGACATCGGGACCGGCTCCGGAGCCATCGCCATCGCCATCGCCCAGGAGCGTCCAGGTTGCGAGATACACGCCACGGATCTGTCCGAGGGCGCACTGAAAATTGCCCGCCACAACGCCGAACTGAACGGAGTTGAGATTCATTTCCACGGGGCGGATGTGGCAGCGGGGCTCGACTTTCTAAATAAGCGGGTGGATTTGCTCGTCTCCAACCCGCCATACATCCCGAGTGATGCCGCGACCCGTCTCGCGCCCGAGGTACACCGTTGGGATCCGCACCTCGCCCTGTACAGCGGACCGGAGGAGTTGACGTTCTTCCGGCGCATCTTCGCTGAAACGCCGCCGCTACTCTCCGCAGGGGCGGACGTCGTCCTGGAGATTGGGGATGGGCAGGCGGAGACCGTGCTGGCCTTGGGCGAAGGCTTCGGATTCACCCCGCTCGGCTGGAGGCCGGACCTCGCCGGTTCTCCACGAGCGGCACTGCTAAGATGGCCGGGAAGATGAACTTCGTCTCTCCGCTCGAGGCCGTGCGCGCTCTCCGGGAGGGCAAGGTAGCCCTCGTCCCGACGGAGACCGTCGTCGGGCTGGTCGCGGCGGAGAGCGGCCTCTCCCGCCTGTGGGAGATAAAGAGCCGCGACCCCGGCAAACCCATAGCGCTACTGTGCTCTACGGCGGAGGACGCCTTCGCGCTCGCGGCGGACGTTCCGCCCCTGAGCCGGAAGCTTGCCAAGAGATACTGGCCTGGTCCCCTGACTCTAGTCCTGGATAGCTCCGCTGGCGGTACCGTGGGCGTGCGCGTGCCGGGGGAATCGGCCGTTCGGCTGGTGCTCGAAGCATGCCAAGGTCCTCTCTACGCGACGAGCGCAAACCTCTCCGGTGAGTCCGCCCCCCGGGCGCTGGGGGACGTGAATCCACGTGTAGTCAAAGCAGTGGATGTCGTCGTGCCAGGCGAACCGGGGAGTGGAGAGGCCTCGGCCGTTGTAGACCTCTCCGGAGGACAGGTCAGGGTACTGCGGGCCACCGAGGATCTTTCGGAGCAAGAACTGGCTCGACTCGCGGCCGATGAATGATGATGTCAGCTTCATAGACGACTTTCACCTCCTGATCTTCGGCCGAAAATACCGAAAACAAGCAATATGAGGGATGTTACAGAGCAGCATGCGTGCCAATATTTGTGATGTGTAGGATCGTCGTCAGGGAGGTCGCGTTTGCTATCTTCACGGCTTGTATGGCTGGGAGGTTTGGCGGCAGTTATCGGCGGGTTGATGTGGGTGGTCAAAGGAACGAGTATCTTGCTCACGGGCTACCAGCCTCCCTTCGTATACGAGGTAGCCATGCTATTCTTCTCAATTAGTCTGCTGGGACTCGGCGCCAGGCTCGATGGGCTCAATGGACTGATTATAAATACGGGAACCATCGTGGCTTTCGTTGCCGTGACTTCGGCAGTCGTCGCCCTCGTAACGGAGTCGATGCCGTTTGTAGCCATCGCTGGGTTCGGGCCTTTTCTCGGCTTGATCCTACTCGGAAGTGCCAGCTTGCGGGACAAAGTATTCCCTTCGCCGTGGAGCGCTCTGCCGCTCGCGATGGGACTCGGCGGTCCTATCCTGATTCTGGGAGGAGGGGGTCTCGCTCTGATCGACGAGCGACTGCTGGAAGTCCCGATCGTCCTGATCGGATTCGCCTGGATACTGCTGGGCTATTGCGTGTTGGCGGTCGAGAACGCAACGGAGCAGTCTTCGGCACGGGTCAGGTAATTGTGCGTCCGGATAGGTTTGAGGCCGTTCCAGACAACGTTTATACTCTGCACAGTTGCAGGACCGGTAGGGAGGATGCGGGCACATAAAGCCCCTCGATATCGCTCACAGCCACCAGTATCATTCCGTCAGCGTCACGCCGGACGCTTCCCCAACCCCAAGCGGAGGTAGTAGATGATAGGACCGTACACCGAAGTAGTGGATTCCGAGGTCCAGGACGCGCTCGACGGCGAACTTCACCGCCAGCGCACCACCATCGAACTCATAGCGAGCGAGAACTTCGCCTCGCCGGCGGTTCTCGCCGCGCAGGGCTCGGTTCTGACGAACAAGTACGCGGAGGGCTATCCCGGCAAGCGCTACTACGGCGGCTGCGAAGAGGTGGACAAGGTCGAAGTCCTCGCCGTCGAACGGGCGAAGCAACTTTTTGGCGCGGAACACGTCAACGTGCAGCCGCACTCCGGCAGCCAGGCCAACGAGGCGGCGTATGCGGCGCTCATAGATCCCGGCGACAAGGTTCTTTCAATGGACCTCGCGCACGGCGGACACCTGACGCACGGCATGAAAATTAACTTCAGCGGACGCACCTACGACTTCGCCCACTACGGCGTTGGTGAGGACGGCTACATGGACTACGACGAGGTGCGGGACGCCGCCCTGCGGCACAAACCGCGCCTCATCCTGGCCGGAGCGAGCGCGTACCCCCGGACTATTGACTTCGAGAAGTTCCGCGAGATCGCCGACGAGGTCGGAGCGTTCTTCCTGACGGACATGGCGCACATTGCCGGGCTGGTCGCGGCCGGTGTCCATCCCACGCCGGTCCCGCACTGCGAGATCGTGACGACGACGACCCACAAGACGCTGCGGGGCGCTCGGGGCGGCATGATCCTATCCCGCGAGGAGTTTGCCAAGAAGGTGAACAGCCGCGTCTTCCCCGGCATGCAGGGCGGGCCTCTTATGCACGCGATAGCCGGCAAGGCCGTCGCTTTCGGTGAGGCTCTGCAACCCGAGTTCAAGGACTATGCCCGGAAGATCGTGGAAAACTGCCAGGCGCTCGCGTCCGGACTCCTCGAAGGCGGCGTAAACCTCGTCTCTAATGGTACGGACAACCACCTCATCCTCGTGGACCTTCGCGATGCGGACACTAACGGCAAGGACCTCGAAGAGAGGCTGGAGTCCATCGGCGTCACGTGCAACAAAAACATGGTTCCGAACGATCCCGAGCCGCCGACCGTCACGAGCGGCATCCGGCTCGGCACCGCTGCGATGACGACGCGTGGCATGGGCGAGGACGAGATGCGCGAGATCTCCGACATCATAGTCCGGGCCGCCCGCGGGGAGACCGACGGCCTGCGCGACCGGGTGACTTCGCTCACGGACGCCTTCCCGCTCTATGAGTGAGACCAAGTCCCTGGCGGCGAACTTCCACCTCGTGGACGGTCCCCTGAGCCGGCACAAGCTGGCCGTCCTGCGTGACGAGAAGACCCGCCTGCCGGACTTCCGGCAGGCCATGAAGGAGCTCGCGCTCATCATGGTCGCCGAGGCCACGCGCAGCATGCCGACCCGCCCGGTAAGCATCCGCACTCCGCTCCGGGAGACGGAGGTAGAAGAGATCTCCGGTCCCGTGTGCCTAGTGCCGGTGCTGCGAGCGGGCCTCGGGATGCTCGACGGAGCTCTCGCCCTGCTGCCGACCGCGACCGTCGGCTTTATGGGTCTGCAGCGCGATGAGGAGACGGCCCTGCCGGTCGAGTATTACGTCAACCTGCCGACCAACCTGGAAGAGTACCTGGTGCTCGTCCTCGACCCGATGCTGGCGACGGGCGGAAGTCTCTCGGCGACGCTCACCAAGCTAAAGGAGTACGGCGCCACCTGGATCTCCTGCCTGCATGCCGTCGCCGCCGTGCCGGGTGTCGAGCGCGTAACCTCCGAGCACCCTGACGTGCAGTTCTACACCGCCGCCCTCGACCCGGAACTGGACGAACGGTCCTTTATAGTGCCGGGTCTCGGCGACGCGGGCGACAGGCTTTATGGAACCCTTTAAGGACCCATCGGTGGACACCACGAACGAGCACGATACGCTCAAGCGCGTCCGGCCGTCCTGGAATGAGTACTTCATGAGGATTGCACACGAGGTCGCCACCCGCTCCACCTGTCCTCGCCTCGCCGTTGGCGCGGTCATAGTGCGAGACAAGCGCATCCTCACCACCGGCTACAATGGATCACCTTCCGGGTTGCCGCATTGTGAGGATGTCGGGTGTCTCATCCGTATCGTGGACGGCCGCGAGAGTTGCCAGCGCACGCTGCACGCGGAGCAGAATGCCATAATCCAGGCCGCGTATCACGGCGTCTCCGTGACCGGAGCGTCCATCTACAGCACCCACCAGCCCTGCCTGATGTGCGTGAAGATGATCATGAACTCCGGTATCGAGGAGGTCCACTATGCCGGCGGCTACCCGGACCCGCTCGCGATGGATCTCGCCACCGAGGGCGGGCTCGACATGGTCCAGTTCGAGCCCGAGGCTAGGTGAAGCCGGGCGCTTCCGGATTTTCGCGGGCTGCTTTCACAGAAGCTCTTCAAGGACTTCAGGCAGATCTCTCACATCGGTGATGACCCGTGCGTTGGTTTGAAATCCGTCACGGCGCAAAAGGCTAGCGAAGTGTTTCTCACAGACGACCACGTCGCAGTGGGCGGTTGCCGGACCTAGGCCGCCCCAGTCTTCTAGGTCATTGTCCTTGGGCTTCAAGCCGGGGTTCTTGATTATCTGGCGGTGCATGTGGATCTCCGTCCTGCGGCTCGGCATGTCCTGCACGAGCGCGGTTAGCCCTTCCCTTCCCAGCGGTTCCAGGTCTCGCTCCCAAGACAGGCCGTGGAAATCGAGCGCCTCGTTCACGGGACCTGTGATGTCGTCGAGGGCTATGGCGTGGAGGAAGTCCTCCCGCTTTCCGGGGGGCAGAAGCGAATCCCGCTTGGGCAGGGGCTTCAGGTGCCTCTTGAAGCTCTCGTTTGGTTGGGTGAAGTTCGGGGAGGGCATCCTTATGCCGCCAGGTCCCTCGCCCGTGATAACGGCCTTCTCCAACACCTTTTGTAGCTCGCCCTCCAACCCCTCGACCGCCCCGGCGGGCAACCTTCGGCGAAGCTCCTCTGGAATTCGGTAGTCGTACCGCTCGTCGAAGGCGTAGGCGACCCCCCTGGACACCAGCCGGAAATCTCTCGGTACGACGCCGGGAAAACGCTTGGCGAGGGCCGATTCTAGCTCGAAGCGCACGATCGCGCGGTAGGAAGCCATCGTGTGGCCGCGAGAAAGCTCCCACATGGCCGTACCCAGGCGCTTGCGTCGCTCGTGGTTTTTGTTCTTGGCTGTCTCCAGATAATGCACCCAAGACAGCGGGAAAACGGCCGCTTCCCGCTGAGAAAACCTTCGAATGTCGGCAAAAGCGGCCTTCAGATCAGTGTCGACAGCCTTACCATGGAAGGCTCTGGCTACGTCTATCCATTTGTTCTGGTCCAGGTAGACTACTTTCAAGATCTTGCCTCTCGCTTCGTAGATCTCCTAAAACGTCCTAGCATATGATCCTGAACCAGATGAAGCTAATCGCTGTGAGCAATCGGCACTCTCACAAGGCGCTATGCTGCCTCGAGCGCGACTACGTCGTTGAATGGTCGCTTTCAGAGGCGCCAGACCTTCAAAGTCATCGCTCTGTACTCCCGTCCTCCGCATACAGGGTTTTGGTCCAGATTTTCTCCAACGTCTCTAACACCGTCGCAGTCCACTGGGGCGAGGGACGCTCCGAGGGGTTCCCGAACGTATCTAGCAAGTAGCGTTCGGTCAACAGCACCAGCGCCCGCGCGGTCTCTTCGGGAACGATGTCCGATGGCGAGATGCCCGCTGCCACGTCCCGCTCTATGCGAGCCGCGACCGCCTGAATAAAGTTCTCTATCAGACCGAACCGGTACACCTGCTCCACCCTGCCGTCGCTACTCGCGGCGTCCGCTATAGCCCGTAGCACCGGTCCATACATCAGGAAAGTTTCGGACCCCTTCCGCAGAGCATCACCCAGATTCTTACTAGCCCCCTCCCGGCTCTCACTCTTGCCCTCCAGCCAGACGCGGTCCACAGTGAAGAGCAACGCGCCGATGCCTTCGAGAAGATGCGTAACTAGGTCGTAACGGTCCCGGAAGTAAGCGTAGAAGGCCGGACGGGATAACCCCGTGCGGGCCATCACTGCCTCTGCGGTCAACTCCCGGAACGGATGCTCTGACAGGAAAGATCTCGCCGCCGCCAGTATCGCCTGCTCGGCCTGCTTCGGCGTATGCCGCCGCCTGGGCCTCTCCTGCATGCTCATCGCTCGACATCTTCCTGCATACGAGCCATCTTAATCTATCCCAGACCTTATTGACACGGTGTTTATTGACACAATGTCAATAAACGGATATCATTCTATTACAATCATCTGTTGAGAGGAGAGCGGTCGTGACGCCTGAGCGGGCATCCAGTGTGATGCAAGAGACCCGGCTGGGGCAAGGAGTTATCCGCTACCGCGACGTGGGTAGTGGGCCGGTGCTGGTCTTCGTTCACGGCGTTTTGGTGAATGGGACGCTTTGGCGGGATGTCGTGGCGCGTCTCTCCGGTGAATACCGGTGCATTGTCCCGGATCTCCCGCTGGGAAGTCATTTGGTTCCGATGGGGGCGGATGTGGATCTCAGTCCAAAAGGTGTTGCCCGGATCGTCACCGATCTCATCGAAGAACTGGGGCTGGAAGATGTCACGCTCATCGGTAACGATACGGGTGGGGCCATCTGCCAGATAGCGATAGCCGAGAACCCGGAGAGAGTCTCGCGCCTCGTCCTCACCAACTGCGACGCTTACGAAGCATTCTTTCCGCCGCTGCTCCGTCCCTTCCAATACGCGGCCCGGCTCTTCGGCACCCGGTTCGTGGACCTCCTCGCCTGGACGCTCCGCGTCCGCGTCGCCCAGCGATTGCTTCTCTGGACTGTATCGAAACGCCGCCCGGACACGGATACGCTCGATTCCTATATCGGGTCCCTGATCTCCAGCGCTGGGGTTCGGCGCGACCTGACGCGCTTTCTGCAGGCCGTCTCCAACCGCTATACGCTGGACGCCGCCCACTCCTTCCAGAACTTCCACAAGCCCGTTCTGCTGGTCTGGGGAGAGGACGACTTCTTCTTTCCTCTGCGCTACGCCGAGCGGCTGCAAGACGACTTTCCCAACGCGGTGCTCCGTCGGGTGTCGGATTCCCGGGCCTTCGTCCCTGAAGACCAGCCGCGCGTGCTCGCCGAATACATCCAGAGCTTTGTGCCGCGCCGCGCGGACGTGGTGGACTGAAATGGTGCTCCCGGAGGGAAACCGGTGTGGCTCTCGACGACGGTTTACTCGCTTGAAACTGATTGCAACAATTTGGCCGGTAGGGTATAGTGCGGGCGATGCCTGACACCGATTCTCATGGGAACAGAAATGGCGGTAGCTACGCCCGTTTCATCGGTTTGGGATTTACGCTTATCGTGATCTTCGCCCTTCCCACGGTCGTCGGGTTTTTCGTAGATAAGCTAGCTGGCACGCTTCCGTTGTTCTTGCTGATCGGGCTGGCGCTTGGGTTTGTCGGGGGGTTGTTCTACGTCTACCGTGCGTTGCAAAATCTGGACGGCGGATGAGCGGTCACTGGAAGATCGCGCTCAAGTGCGCGGCCGTGATGATTCTCGTGGCGGCTCTGGTGGCCGGGGCAATCTTTTACTTATATGGGCGGGACCATTCGCTGGCTTTCTGCTATGGTGCGGGGGTCGGCATCATGAGCTTCGTCTCCACGGCTGCGACGGTGTCACTGCTGATGGGCCGCCCGAAGGCCGCTGGGATGCTCCTTGGGGCTGTTTCGTTCGGAGCGCGGTACGGTTTCGCTGCGGTAGCGTTGGGTATCCCAGCCTATCTGGAGCCGTGGCCGGTGGTGGCGATGCTGGTTGGTTTTGTGGGGGTCTACTTCGCGGAGACCGTGATGCTCGTACCATGGGCGGTACGGACCATGAATATTCCGGACGCGCGGCGTCCGGCGGATGAGGTAGTAGAACGGAGGGCAGAAGTGTGATGGGCATGCTGGCTCAGATAAGCCAAGAAGAGCTGCGGGAGAAGATCCTGCACACTTTCACGGCGGGCACGGACGCGTGGGAGATTCCCCTGCATATCGGGCCGATAGACATCTCGATAACCAAGGCTGTCTGGTTCCTGTTCCTGGGCGCGGCGGTGACGTTTCTGATCCTGTTCATCGGGAGCCGTCTCTTGAAAGACCGGCCCGGCGCGTACCAGGTGATCGTTGAGGAGATCTACGGTTTCGGCCGCAACCTCGGCGGACAGGTCGGGGACGAGGGGAGAAAGTGGTTCCCTTACACGCTCTCCCTATTCGTGTTCATCCTGGTGTTGAACCTCATCGGTCTAGTCCCGAACAGCTATCCCGTGACGGCGAACATCTCTTTCACCCTCATGCTCGCCATCCTCACGTTCCTCATAACGCAGTTCGAAGGCTTCCGGCGTTACGGCCCGGTCACGTACCTCAAGAGCTTCGCGCCGCCGGGGCTCCCGGCGAAGCCACTGATGGTGCCGCTGATGTGGTTCATCGAGGTGCTTGGGGAGTTCACCAAGCCGCTCACGCTCGGGATGCGGCTCTACGCCAACATCCTGGCCGGACACCTCATTATCTACGTCTTCCTCGGCCTGATCCTGTTCTTCGGCAGCTACGTCGCGCTGATCTCCGTACCGCTCTCCGTGGTGTTCTACGGGTTCGAGGTTTTCGTAGCTGTTTTGCAGGCGTACATTTTCGCTATACTCACGCAGGTTTATATAGAACTCGCGATGTTCCGCGAGGACCACTAAGAGTTCGAGCAAATAGAGAGAAAGGGGCAATAAATGTTGGAGATGTTGGCGCTACTGCAGTCTAGCTCGGAGGGGCTCAAGTACGTCGGGACCGGCATCGCGGCCGGCACGGCGGTCATCGGGCCGGGAGCGGGGATGGGGTACCTGATCGGGCAGACCATCGCGAGCATCCACCGCCAGCCGGAGGCCTTCGAGCAGACGCGGACGCTCATGTTCCTCGGTATCGGGTTAGTCGAGGCGTTCGCGCTGTACGGCATCGTCTTCGCCCTGCTCATAGCCTTCGTTCTCTAGGCGGCGTTAGGAAGTTAGGGGAGAGGAGGGCGCATGGAAAGCATAGACCCGAAGGGCATTTTCGACCTACCGAACACTAGTCTGATCTTCTGGACGGTGATCACCTTCTTGATCTTGCTCTTCCTGCTCGTCAAGTTCGTGTATCCGCCGATTCGGGACCACATCCTGAAGCGGCAGTCCGAGATCGAGCGTTCGATAGACGAGGCCGAGATGACGCGGAAGGAGGCCCGCGAGCTTCTGGCAGAGTACCGTCGGCAGTTGGACGAGGCCCGCGGTGAGTCGCGGCGCATCCTGGACGATGCCCGCAAGCAGGCCGACGCCCAGCGCGAGCGCACCAAGAAGGAGGCCCGCGAGGAGGGCGACAAGATCATCCAGCGCGCCCGCGAGGAGATCGGCCGCGAGCGCGAGTCCGCCCTGCGCGAGGTGCGCCGGGAGGTAGCCGGGATGGTCATACTGGCCTCCGAGCGGGTCATCGGGCGTGAGGTCAACAACGAGGAGCATGACCGTCTGATCTCCCAGGCCCTCGACGACCTCGAAGCCGAGGTCGCGGGTACTACGAACGGCAGCGCAACCGGCGCCGCCACCGGTTCCGCCACGGGCGATGGAGGCAGGACCGCTTGAGCGCCGTCTCGACTTACGCCGGAGCCCTGTTCGAGGCCGCGAAGGAGAACGGCGAGCTCGATGGCGTTCTCGAAGACCTGCGAGCGTTCGTAGATGCGCTGCGTGAGAGCGAAGAGTTACGGCTCTTCTTCTACGGCGCCCAGATACCGGAGCGCCAGAAACGCAAGGCCATTGAGGGTCTTACGGAAGACATGAACGCCTCCACGACGAACTTCTTGAAGGTGCTCGTGGACAACGGACGCGAGCATATTATCGGCGACGTGCTGAGGAACTATGAGGATCTGGTCAAGGAGCACCTCGGCCGGATCGAGGTCGAGGTAACGACGGCCGTGGAACTCTCCGAGGAGAGCCGTGAGCGACTACGGGAGCGGATGGGTAGGATACTCGGCGGCCAGGAAGTGGTGCTGGAGACCCGCGTTGATCCCAATTTGCTGGGTGGCGCGGTCTTCAAGTTTGGTGGACGGATGATGGACGGCAGTGTCCGGGGGCGGTTGGAGAGCCTCCGGGAGGGGATGTTCGAGAGGAGTGTTGTGTAGGTGGGCAGGCTAAGGCCGGAGGAAATCTCCTCCATACTAAAAGGCGCTATTACAGACTATGAGAACCGGGTTCGCACCGAGGAGGTCGGGCAGGTTCTTGAGGTCGGGGACGGCATCGCGCGCGTCCACGGCCTAACGAACGCGATGTACCAGGAGATGCTGGAGTTCGAGGACACGCGAGGCAACAAGATCATCGGCCTCGCCCTGAACCTCGAAGAGGACAACGTCGGCGTCATTATCGCGGGCGACGACACGCACATCCAGGAGGGTAACACCGTCCGGCGCACCGAACGGCTGGCGAGCGTGCCGGTCGGCGAGGGCGTGCTGGGCCGGGTCATAACCGCCCTCGGCGCCCCGATGGACGGCAAAGGCGAGGTCGAGGCCGAGGACAGCCTGCCCGTAGAGATCGTGGCTCCCGGCATCATCAAGCGCCAGCCGGTCAAGACGCCGCTTCAGACGGGCATCAAGGCAATAGACGCCATGATCCCCATCGGGCGGGGACAGCGTGAGTTGATCATCGGCGACCGCAAGACCGGTAAGTCTGCGATCGTCCTCGATACGATCATCAACCAGGCCGACCAGGACGTGAAGTGCATCTACGTCGCAATTGGTCAGAAGGACTCCACGGTCGCAGGCGTGCAGGCCGCCCTGGAAGAGGCCGGCGCGATGGAGTACACGACCATCGTGAACGCCTCGGCTGCCCAGTCGGCGACGTTGCAGTACCTCGCGCCATACGCGGGCTGTGCCATCGGCGAGTACTTCATGAACCGGGGCGAGGACGCGCTGGTGATCTACGACGACCTCTCTAAGCACGCCGTCGCCTACCGGCAGATGATGCTGCTCTTGAGGCGTCCTCCGGGTCGCGAGGCGTATCCGGGGGACGTGTTCTATCTGCACTCGCGCCTGCTGGAGCGGGCGGCGCGGCTCTCGGACGAGATGGGCGGTGGGTCGCTTACGGCGCTGCCGGTCATCGAGACGAAGGCCGGCGACATCTCGGCGTACATCCCGACGAACGTCATCTCGATCACGGACGGCCAGATCTTCCTGGACTCCGATCTGTTCAACTCGGGCCAACGTCCGGCCATCGACACGGGTAACTCCGTGAGCCGCGTGGGCGGCTCCGCCCAGATCAAGGCGATGAAGAGCATCGCCGGGACGTTGCGCCTGGACTTGAACCAGTACCGCGAGCTCCAGAGCTTCGCCCAGTTCGGCAGCGACTTGGACAGGGCGACCCAGCAGACCCTCAACCGTGGCGAGCGCCTCACGGCGATCCTCAAGCAGGGAGAGCGCGACCCGTTACCCGTCGAGGAGCAGGTCGCGGTCATCTACGCAGCCTCTAACGGCTACCTGGACGACGTGGATACGGTAAACGTCCCCGACTGGGAACGGCAGTTCCGCGATCACCTGAAGGACAGCCACAGCGAGGTCCTGGATTCCATCCGCGAGGAGAAGACGCTCACCGACGAGAACGAAGAGAAGCTAAAGGAGGCCGTGCAGCGTTTCTCGGAGAACTACGAGCCGGAACGCGAGGCCGTGGTTGCCGCTCCCACCGGCGATGACGACAACGCCGGCGCGGATGAGGGCGCGACCGGCGACGAGCCGCGGGGCGAGGACAAGAACGCTTCGGGAGAGAGGGCGTAAAACGTGGCGACGCTCCGGGACCTCAAACGGCAGATAGGGTCCGTAAAAAACATCGCCAAGGTCACGGAGGCGTTGCAGACCGTCTCGGCGGTGAAGTTCCGCAAGGCCGAGGCGCGGGTCAAGAAAGCCCGGCCCTACGCCGACAACATCGAGGAAATGATGCGGGACGTTGCCAGCAAGGCCTCCTCCAAGAGTCCGCTGCTGGTAGGCCGCGAGGTCAAGACCGTGGCGGTAGCCTCGATCACGGCGGACAGAGGACTTGCGGGAGGATTCAACGCCCAGATCCTGCGCCGCACCATCCGGTTCCGCGAGGAGCAGAACGCGGAACTGAAGCAGGTTGCCAGCGGTCGGAAATCCGTCTCGTTCTTCAAGTTCCGGGGCATCGAGCTCGAAGAAGTCTTCACTGGTGTCTCCGACAGCCCGACCTACGAGAAGGCGCGGGAACTCGGGCAGGCGCTTACCAAACTGTTTGAGGAGGAAGAGGCGGACGAGGTGTACCTTATCTTCAACCGCTTCGAGAGCGCCCTAACGCAGAAGCCCGTCGTCAAACGCCTCATCCCCGTCGCCCCGGAGGAAGACGAAAATGACGACGAGAACCATGAGGAAGATTCCGGCTCGTACATGGAGTACGTGCCGGATGCGGAGACGGTTCTGAAGAGGCTTGTGCCGCGGTACGTGGAGACGATGGCGTGGCAGGCGATGCTGGAGAGCGCGGCCGGGGAGCACGGGGCACGCATGACGGCGATGAAGAGCGCGACGGACAACGCAAACGACCTGGCGAAGAACCTTACATTGCAGATGAACAAGGCACGTCAGGCGCAGATTACGAGTGAGATCAGCGAGATCGCGGCGGGCGCGGAAGCCCTGTCCGCCGGATAAGCCAGCAGGAGGTACTGTTTCATGAGCGAGAGTGGCCAGGAGTTCAACCGGACGACATTCGGTAACCGTGAAGGCATCAGCGGTGGGCAGGTGAACGGTGGTGACGGGCAGGCCACCGGAGAGCGCGCCGAGCAGAACGGTCACGGAGAGAAGAAGAGCGGCGTAGGAACCGTCATCGAGATCAAGGGTCCGGTCGTAGACGTGCGCTTCTCGCCGGAGGACATACCGGAGATCTACAATGCCCTAACCGTCCCGCTCAAGATGGGCTCGGACGAGGAAGAATCGGATCTGACCCTGGAGGTGCAGCAACTCCTCGGCGACGACATGGTCCGCACGGTGGCGATGTCCTCGACCGACGGCCTGCGGCGCGGCCTCGACGTTACGGATACGGGCCAGCCGATAGCCGTGCCGGTGGGTAAGAGCGTCCTCGGCCGCGTGCTGGACGTTCTCGGGCAACCAGTGGACGAGCAGGGGCCGATAGAAGACCCCGACGCCTACTGGCCGATCCACCGGCCCGCGCCCAACTATGACGCCCTGTCCACGCAAGCCGAGCAGTTCGTCACCGGCATCAAGGTCGTGGACCTGTTGTGTCCGGTGCGTCGGGGCGGCAAGGTCGGGTTGTTCGGCGGCGCGGGCGTCGGCAAGACGGTCGTTATTCAGGAGTTGATCAACAACATTGCCTTGCAGTACGAGGGTACGTCGGTCTTCGCCGGCGTCGGCGAGCGCACCCGCGAGGGGAACGACCTCTATGGCGAATTCCAGGAGGCCGGAATCCTCCCGAACGTGGGACTCGTCTTCGGCCAGATGAACGAGCCGCCTGGCGCCCGCTTCCGCGTCGCGCTTACGGGCGTTACGGTCGCCGAGTACTTCCGCGAAGAGCTTGGCCAGGACGTGCTGTTCTTCGTGGACAACATCTTCCGGTTCGTCCAGTCGGGCAACGAGGTCTCCGCTCTGATGGGCCGGATGCCTTCCGAGGTCGGCTACCAGCCGACGCTCGGCACCGAGATGGGCGCGCTCCAGGAGCGCATCACCTCGACCAAGAACGGCTCGATCACGAGCTTCCAGGCCGTCTATGTACCAGCGGACGACTTCACTGACCCGGCGCCGTTTACGGTGTTCGCTCACCTCGACTCGACCGTGGAACTTTCACGAGGGCTGGCCGAGCAGGGCATCTACCCGGCCGTCGACCCGCTGACCTCGTCTTCGACGATGCTCGACCCGTCCATCGTAGGCGAAGAGCATTACCAGGTGGCGCAGGAGGTAAAGAACATCCTGCAGCGCTACAAGGAGCTTCAGGACATCATCGCGATTCTCGGTATCGACGAGCTTTCGGAAGAAGACAAGGTTATCGTGGGGCGGGCACGCAGGCTGCAGAGGTTCCTGTCGCAGCCGTTCTTCGTGGCCGCGCAGTTCACTGGACTCGAAGGCAAGTTTACGGACCTGGAAGAGACAATACGGTCGTTCAAGGAGGTCGTGGAGGGCAAGCACGACGACCTACCGGAGCAGGCCTTCTACCTCGTCGGCAACATAGACGAGGCCGTCGAGAAGGCGCGCAAGATCAGCGGCGAGGGTAGTGACGAGCAGGCCGAGGATGAGACGCCCGCTGAGGCGGAAGCAGAGGCCGACAACGCAGCGTCGTCTGAGGATGAGACACCCGCAGCCGAGTCCAGCAGTGGGAGTTCTGGCAGCGAGAAGTCCGACGAGGAGTCGGGTTCTGACGAAGACGAAGAGCGGAAGAGCTAGTGTCCGAGAGTCGCGAGGAGCGGAGTGAGGGGCGGCAGCTATTCTGCCGGGTCATTACTCCGGAGGAAATCGTCTACGACGGCGAGGTGGATCTCGTGATCGCCCGGATAGCGGACGGTGAGATCGGGGTTCTAGTCAATCACGCCCCGCTGGTCTCCAGCGTGGAGACCGGGGAGGTCCGCATCAAGGAGGGCGAGGAGGAGCACGTTTATGCCACCTCCGACGGTTTCTTTAAGGTCTCGGAGAACCTGGTTCAGGTCCTAGTCGAGGAGGCGGTCGCGCCGGGTGATATCAACATAGACGAAGCCGAGACCCGGATCGAGGAGGCCGAGCGGGAGCTGTCGGAACTCGCCGACCAGGACGAAGAGGAACGCGGGCCTAAGGAGCGGGAGCTCGAACGCCGCCGCCGTATGGGTGAGAATCTAGTTCGTGTGGCGCGCCGTTACGGCGAAGGCTAACCGGGTACACTAAGCCCGAATCTAGTTCCAGGAGGATTTTGATGGAGCGTTTTCTGATCGAGGGTGGGGCGCGTCTGGAAGGCGTAGTAGAGGTCTCCGGCGCGAAGAACGCCGCCCTGAAGTTCATCGCGGCATCCCTGCTGGCGCCGGGACGGACGACTCTCCACAACGTCCCGCGCATAAAGGATGTCGACACGATCCGGGCCGTCCTCGAAGGACTCGGGGCGAGCACGACGTTCTCCGGCGGCACGCTGGAGATAGACGCCGGGGAGATAACTTCCTACACCGCGCCCTACGACCTGGTGCGCCAGATGCGGGCTTCTATTGTGGTGTTGGGGCCGCTCGTGGCTCGTTTCGGGGAGGCTGAGGTCTCGGCGCCCGGCGGCTGCAACCTGGGGCTGAGGAAGTTCAACTTCCACCTGGATGGGTTGCGCGCTCTGGGCACGGATGTTGAGCTGGATCACGGCTTCATCAAGGCCACCGCTCCGAAGGGGCTGCGCGGGGCGGAGGTCAACTTCGAGTACCCGAGCGTCACGGCGACGGAGAACGTTATGATGGCCGCCGTGCTGGCCGACGGCATGACCATTATCGAGAATGGCGCGCGTGAGCCGGAGGTCGTGGATCTCGCGGAATTTTTGAACGCGATGGGCGCTCGCATCCAGGGCGCGGGTTCTGGTAGGATCGTGATCGAGGGCGTCGAGGAGCTACGGCCGGTCGAGTGGACGATCATGCCCGACCGCATCGAAGCCGGCACATTCATTATGGCGACCGCCGCAGCCGGCGGCGACGTTACCGTGAAGAACGCCCGTCCCGAGCACATGAAGATGGAGTTCGAGAAGCTGCGGGAGATGGGATTGGATGTTCGGCTGCTGGACGACGGCGTACGGGTGCGGGTGGACGATCCGCGCGAGTTGCATGGCGTCGACGTCTCGACGCTGCCGTTTCCCGGCTTCGCCACGGACCTTCAGGCCCAGATGCTGGTGCTGCTCTCGCAGGTTTCGGGGGCCGGGATCATCACCGAGAACGTCTACGAGAACCGGTTGCAAGTCGCCGAGGAACTGAACCGGATGGGTGCGGGCATAGACCTCTTCGGAGGGCACCGGGCGATGGCGCGCGGCCCGCGCAAGCTCTCCGGAACCATCGTGCAGTCGCCCGACCTGCGCGGCGGCGCGGCGCTGGTCATGGCCGGCCTCGTCGCGGAAGGAACGACCGTTGTGGACGGTGCGCAGCACATCTTGCGTGGCTACGAGAACTTCGAGGAGAAACTCACCAACCTCGGGGCGACCGTGGCGTTCGAGAGTCGGGCCGCTTCCACCGTAGCCACCTAGAACTTCTCGGCGCCCGCTGGCGATATTTCGGTCTGGCTACTATACAATTAGCGCTTTGTATACAGCGGACGAATCGAATGGAGCCCTGGGCTGGCGGTAACGGCACACAGTACTGAGGTATTCGCGCTCACCCGGCGGCTCGTGCGTTACAAGTCGTACACGCCGGGTGTCTCGCAGTCAGCGATGGACTTCATTAGTGGTTGGTTCGAGGCGCGGAACCTCGACCCGATTCAGTACAAGGGGGCCGGGCCTCATGGCGAGCTAACCTCGCTCGTGGTGCGGGTCGGGTCTGGTGGTGGGCCGAAGATCCTGCTCCACGGACACGTGGACGTGGTGCCGGGCGATGAGTGGCAGTTCGAGCCTCAGGAAGAGGACGGTGAGCTTTACGGTCGCGGCGTATACGACATGAAGGGCGCTCTCGCGGCGATGATGTACGCCATCCACGACCTGAACGAGGTCGGTTGCGATTGCACGGTCGAGTTGCTCGTGGTGCCGGACGAGGAGCACGAGTACGATGGCCCGACCGGGGCTGAGATCCTCATCGGCAACGGGCACGTGGGGGACTTCTTGATCACCGGCGAGCCGACGGACTTCCACGTCGGCACGCAGGCCAAAGGTGTCCTGGATCTTCGGATTACCCTGCTCGGAAAGAGCGCCCACGGCTCGCGGCCCTGGCTGGGCAAGAACGCCGTACTCCTCGCCTACGAGCACTTCCGGCGGGTGGGGGAGTTGCCGTTCGCCACCGAGAGGAGCGAGCTATTCCCGTACCCGAGCATAAACCTCGCGCGCATCATCGGCGGAGACGTGATCAACCGCGTCCCCGACCGCTGTACTTACGACCTGGATATCCGTTACCTGCCGAACCAGGACCCGCGGGAGATAGTCCGTCAGATCCGCTCCATAGAACTGCCCGCCGAGGTCGAGGTCCTGTTCTCTCGCGAACCGACCTACGTCTCTCGCCGCAACCCTTACGTCAAGGCCCTGCGCGAGGTCGCCGCCCGCCACTTCCACGGCAACCCCGTCGGTGTCGGACGGCACGGCGCCTCCGATATCGTGTACTTCCAGCGGGCAGGCGTCCCCGGCGTCGAGTTTGGCCCCATAGGGGGCGGACACCACGGCCCTAGAGAGTACGTTGTCACCGATTCGCTCGAAACCTACCGGCAAATGCTCGTGCAGTTCATCCAGATACTAGGGAGCAACGGCAAACAACATTAAAGTAACATTAACTATAACTTGCTACTGTTAGTAGCGTCTTGAAAGTTTTTCTGAACACGAGTATATTGCGGATGCAATCCGGGAAGAAAGGTTCAGTTTGACGCTCGGTCTAATTCAGCAGCAGATGGCGTACACCACGCTATATTTGTACGTTGGGATCTTCATGTTGTTGATAACGGGCTTCGTGGCTACTGTCCTGGTCCTGGCCCGGCTCCTCGCGCCGAGTCGAAAGTCGCGTACGAAGGATGAGATCTACGAGACCGGCGAGTCGACTGTCACCGACCCGTGGCGGCCCTTCCCGGTTCGATACTATGTCTTCGCGCTGTTGTTCCTGATCTTCGACGTTGAGGCTGCGTTCCTCTATCCGTGGGCGGTCATCTATAAGAGCCTCGGTGTTTATGGGTTCGTCGAGATGGTTATCTTCGTCGTAATACTGGGCGTCGGACTCGCTTACGCCTGGAAGAAGGGAGCCCTTAAATGGGTGTAATGCAAAAGTTCAACGAGCCGAACATCGTCACGACGAGCACGGACAAGCTCTTCAACTGGGCTCGTAAGAACTCGCTGTGGCCGCTTCAATTCGGTTTGGCGTGTTGCGCCATCGAGATGATGTCCACCGGCATGGCCCACAACGATCTCGACCGCTTCGGGGCCGGGTTCTTCACGGCGAGCCCGCGTCAGGCGGATGTGATGATAGTCTCCGGCACTGTCTCGACGAAGATGGCTGAGCGGATGACGCGCCTCTACGAGCAGATGCCGGAGCCGAAGTGGGTCATCGCGATGGGCGCCTGCGCTATAAGCGGCGGACCGTTCCTCGATGGTTATTCGGTTCTCATGGGGGCGGACCGGGTGATTCCGGTGGACGTGTACGTGCCGGGGTGTCCGCCACGTCCGGAGGCGCTCATCTTCGGCATCATGACGCTTCAGAAGAAGATAGAGCGCGACCAGCAGGTCGGATACACGAAGCCGCGTCCGGCGCTCGTAGACGACGAGGGACGGGTTATGGAGTACCTCCCGGAGCGTGAGTACACGGAGATCGCTGAGGGCAAGGCGCCTCGATTCGAGGGCATAAAGCCCCTTAAGCGCACCTACGTCTTCGAGCGCAAGGGGATGCCGCCCGCATCACAGACCGACGTCGGCTGGGTCCCGCCCGCCGTCAAGAAGAAGCTCAAGGAAGAAGCGAAGGCCCGCAAGGCCGCCGAGGCTGCCGCCACCGCGGACGGCGCAGAGCAGAGCAAGGATGGTGGCGAGGCGAAGCCCGCCAAGAACGGGGAGAGCGCTTAGAGTGGCGGTCAGGATGCCGGAAGGGGATCTCGCGTCCCGCCTCAAGCGTTATCTGGAAGGTTTCGGCAACCGGCATGGGCTGGTCGAGTCGGCCGTCGAGAAGAACGTCGTGCAGGTCGTCGCGAAGCCCGAGGACGTTCCGGCGGTGCTCGCAACGGCGAAGGATACTCTCGGGATCAATCATCTTTCGTTCATCACGGTCGTGGACCGTGTGGGCTCGTTCGAGGTCAACTACGAGCTATTGGACCTGCGCGGGGCGCGCGTGTTGGTCAAGACCACTATTGAGGGGGATGAGCCGGTTATCGGAA
>CALMWA010000378.1 GCA_937873125.1 uncultured Actinomycetes bacterium
CGAGGCGGAGGTTCCCGGCGCAATCATCATCTCCGCCGGGTTCAAGGAGACCGGCCCGGAAGGGCTGGAGCTGGAGCGTCGGGTGCTGGAAGAAGCCCGCAAGGGCCGGATGCGGATCATCGGCCCCAACTGCCTCGGCGTGATGAGCCCGAACACCGGCCTCAACGCCACCTTCGCCGGCTCGATGGCCCGGCCGGGGAACGTCGGCTTTCTCAGCCAGAGCGGCGCGCTCCTCACGGCTATCCTGGATCGGAGCTTCCAGGAGAACGTCGGCTTCTCGAACATCGTCTCCGTCGGGTCCATGATGGACGTAGGTTGGGGGGACCTGATCTACTACCTCGGCGACGATCCGAAGACGAAGAGCATCGTGATCTACATGGAATCCGTCGGTGACGCCCGCTCGTTCCTCTCCGCCGCCCGCGAAGTCGCCCTCACCAAACCCATCATCGTCATAAAGGCCGGACGCACCGAGGCCGCCGGCAAGGCCGCCGCCTCCCACACCGGCTCCCTCACCGGCTCGGACGAGGTGCTGGACGCCGCCTTCCGCCGCAGCGGAGTCCTGCGCGTCAATGAAATCGCGGAACTCTTCGACATGGCCGAGGTCCTCGGCAAGCAGCCCCGCCCTAGGGGACCGCGCCTGACCATTCTCACCAACGCCGGTGGTCCCGCGGTCCTCGCCACCGACGCCCTCGTAACCGGCGGCGGCGAGCTGACCCGGATATCCCCACAGGCGATGGAGACTCTGAACTCGTTTCTGCCCGCCCCCTGGAGCCACGGCAACCCCATAGACGTGCTCGGCGACGCCGACCCGGAGCGTTACGCGACATCGCTGGAGACCGCCGCCGGAGACCCGGAGAGCGACGGCCTTCTAGTCGTCCTCACCCCCCAGGACATGACGGACCCGACCGCCACCGCCCAGGCCCTCGTCCCGTATGCGAACAGCACCAAGAAGCCCGTACTCGCGAGTTGGATGGGCGGTTCGGAGGTCGCCGCCGGAACCTCCATCCTAAACGGCGCCGGCATCCCGACCTTCGACTACCCGGACACCGCCGCACGCGCCTTCACCAACATGTGGCGCTACACCTACAACCTGCGCGGCATCTACGAGACCCCGGACCTCGCCACCGAGAACGGCGACGTGGACCGCGAGCGGGCCGAGAGAGTTATAACCGAGGTGCGCGACGCCGGACGCACCATCCTCACCGAGTACGAGGCCAAACAAGTCCTCGCGGCCTACGGCATCCCGACCGTCGAGACGGAGGTCGCCCGCACCGCCGACGAGGCCGTCGAGCTGACCGAGCGCTTCGGCTACCCGGTGGTACTCAAGCTCGACTCGGAGACCATCACCCACAAGACCGACGTCGGCGGCGTGCGCCTGAACCTGCAAGACGCCGAAGAAGTCCGTCGCGCTTATACCGATATGGAACAGTCCGTCACGCGGAGCTTCGGGCCGGAGGACTTCGGGGGGGCGGCGGTGCAGCGGATGGTTAGCCTCGACGGATACGAGCTCATCATCGGGAGCAGCGTAGACCCGCAATTCGGGCCGGTTCTACTCTTCGGGTCCGGCGGCCAGTTGGTCGAGGTCTACCGGGACCGCGTCCTGGCGCTTCCGCCGCTCACCACCACGCTCGCCCGGCGCATGGTGGAACGGACCCGGATCTTCGAGGCGCTAAAGGGCGTGCGGGGCCGGGCGCCGGTGGACACGGGCGCTCTGGAGAAACTGCTCGTGCGTTTCAGCCGCCTCGTGGTGGAGCAGCCCTGGATCTCGGAGCTCGACATCAATCCGCTCCTGGCCTCGCCGGAGCGCCTCATCGCGCTCGACGCCCGCATCGTCCTTCACGACCCGGACACGAGACAGGAAGACCTTCCCCGTCCCGCCATCCGGCCGTACCCGACGCAGTACGTGTGGACCGGGGAGACGCGGGAGGGCGAGGAAGTAACCGTGCGTCCCATCCGCCCCGAGGACGAGCCGCTGATGGTCAAGTTCCACGAGTCCCTCTCCGAGCAGAGCGTCTACATGCGCTACTTTCACATGATGAACCTGGACCAGCGCACGGCCCACGACCGCCTCACGCGCATCTGCTTCATAGACTACGACCGCGAGATGGCGCTCGTCGCCGAACGCACGGATCCGGAGAGTGGGGAGAAAGAGATCATGGGCGTCGGACGCCTCAGCAAGGCCGGCGGCATTACCGACGAGGCCGAGTTCTCGGTTCTGATCAGTGACCGCTACCAGCGCCGGGGGTTGGGTACGCTTCTTCTCTCCCACATCCTGGACGTCGGCCGCGCCGAGGGCCTGAGCCGCGTCACCGCCGAGATTCTGTTCGAGAACTATACCATGCAGCGTATCAGCAAGAAGCTCGGTTTCCACCTCCACCGTGACACCGAAGAGATGGTCATGAAGGCCGACCTGGACCTCTTGCAAACGGTATAGAAACGTCGAGGGGAGGACCTCGTAAAGAGATCCTCCCCTCTAGCTTAAACTAGACGTTCTGTCTAGAAGAAGATGATGAAGTCGAAGTCGTCGTCAAAGAAGAAGTCGTCGTCGAACCCACCGTTGACCTGCTCGACCGATACGTCGAGGCTGTTGTCGATAGAAGCGTCCGCCGCACTGCCGATGTCACCGGAGGTAGCGCTGGCATCGCCGAACTGCGACTGCGTAGCGTCCACGGTCGCCGACTGCGAGGCGTCCACGGCCAGCACGTCCACGTCTCCGCCTACCGCGTGGGCAAAGGCCGGAGAGGCCATCGCCAGCATCATCGCCAACATCGCCGCAAGAACAATTATCTTCCTCATCTTTTTTCTCCTTACTCGATTTTGTTTACAACTCTATCTACGTGAGCTCACTCCTATAAGATCACCCCGTTCGGCCGTTACTTTCTCGTTAACTGAATGTTTGCACTACACGCACGATCGCGAATCACGCAAATGCGTGATTTTTCTCTGGCCCTTTCGGACTAAAAACCGGTGCGAAACGCTACCGCGAAACGGTATATGATGACCGGCGTACCGTCCCAGACTCGTGGAGGGAATGATGGGGATACTGACCTGGATAGTCTTCGGCCTCGTAGCCGGCGTGATCGCAAAACTACTCACCCCCGGCCGCGACCCTGGCGGCTGCATAATCACCATGCTCCTGGGCGTCGCCGGCGCGTTCGTCGGAGGATTCCTCTACAACCAACTCACCGGCCGCCAGCAAATGATGCAGTTCGACCTCGGGAGTCTGCTCGTCGCCGTTCTGGGCGCCGTCGTCCTGCTCCTCGTCTACCGGCTCCTCTCCGGCCGCTCCTGAGAGAATCACCCCACCGAGAATCACTCCCATCTACACGGCGAGTCCTGCTTTTCCACGCCCCGCGCACGCCGATAACCGCTAATGACTCCCATTAACTAGTAATAATAACGGTTCTTGATTTTCTACGGATTGCCGTTAGAATGAGTGAATGTTCGGGGTGTTCAAGCGGAGGGTGATGGCATGGCGGCGTTGATGGAGCGGCTGGGGCTTGGGGGTCGGGAGATGACGGCTTCCGGTCACAGCAAGGACTTCGTTTTGAAGGTGGTGCAGCCGAGTCTCGTCGGGTTGATGGACGGTTCGGTCTCGACGCTGGCGCCGTTGTTCGCCACGGCGTTCGCGACGCGTGACCCACGGGTCACGTTTCTGGTGGGGCTCGCGGCGGCGGTTGGGGCGGCGATCAGCATGGGCTTCTCCGAGGGGCTCTCGGATGACGGGACGCTAACCGGCCGGGGGCATCCATTCCTGCGCGGCGCCATAACGGGCATTGCGACGTTCCTGGGAGGCATTCTGCACACGCTGCCGTTCCTGCTGCCGGACGTGGGTATGGCGTTGTACGTGGCGTTCGGGGTCGTCGGGGTGGAGTTGCTCGCTATCTCTTTCATCCGGTATCGCTACTTCCAGATGAGCTTCCTCATGTCCGCGATGCAGGTAATACTCGGCGGTGCGCTGGTCTTCGCCGCCGGCATCCTGATAGGTAGCGCGTAGGGACCCGGAGCCCGTTACCTCCGGGTGGCACGTTCGGCGTCTATGCGCCCGGCGCCGTAATACGGGTCGTGTCCCCTGGGACCCAGGTCCACGGCCGAGCGTACGATGCGATTGCGGATGCTTCCGGGGCCGCGTCCCTGGGCAGCCAGTAGACCGGCGAGAGCCGCGACATGCGGGCTCGACATGCTGGTGCCGCTCTTTACGGCGTAGCCGCCCGGCACGGTCGAGACGATATCGAAGCCCGGCGCAGATACGTCGATCCAACTTCCCGTGGTGTAGAAGCTGTCCCGTCCGTCATAGCGGCCGGTTGCGGCCACCGCTAGCACGTTGGGGTAAGCGGCCGGATATACGGGCCCGGCCGTGCCGCCGTTGCCCGCGGCGGCCACGACTACCGCGCCCCTGGCCGTGGCGTAGTCGATGGCGTTCTTCAAGACACTCTTCTCACCAGGGCCGCCCAGGGACAGGTTGATCACCTTCGCCCCCGCATCGGCGCTCCAGGTTATGCCCTCGGCTATGTCGGAGTCGTAGCCCGAAAGCTCGGAACCCAGGGCCTTCGCTATGATCAGCCGGCAACCCGGACATCCGCCGGCGACGCCTTTCCTGTTACTCGTACGGGCCGCAGCCGTTCCGGCCACATGGGTACCGTGCCCGTGCAGATCTTCAACGGTGCTGTTGTTGTTCCGGAAGTCGTACTGCGCCACGATTTTGCGCCGCAGGTCAATGTGGCTGGTCATAGCGCCGCTATCCACGATAGCCACCCTCGCGCCCCTACCCCGGGTCCGGTTCCACGCTTCCTCGAACTCAGCTTTCTTGAGACCGTACTGCCGCCTGAACAGGGGGTCTCTGGGCGTAAAGCTGGCCGTGCGAACGTAGTTGTAGTAGACGCTCTCGACAGCCGGGTTCCGTTCGAGCTCTCGCTTGGCTTGTTCGAGATCCTCCTCCCGAACCTCTTCGGAGCGTTCGTCTTTCACTTCGGGAAATTCCAGAACCTTGGCGTCCATCTCGGAGAGGTCCTCTCCCACCTCCGCACCGACTTCTTCGTCAAGCGACGCTACTTCCTGCTCGGGGGCTTCGTCTTCGTAGGTGACGATCAACTCCCCCGCGGCGTACTGCGAGCCGCCCGGTCCCTCGTCGACGAGATCTTCGGGTGGTTCGCTCCAGGCAACCGTAGAGAATGCCAGCAATGCTGTGGCCGCCAACAGAGATACGAGGACAGCGCCTAGCTGTCGTATGGAAACCGTCATGCCCCCTCCAGGTGTCGTGCCTCGCCGTAGTATCCACTATCGGACGGCGAGGCACAAGACTTTAGACGGTTTCCGGCCCTTAGCTCTTCGGCGGCTCGTAGAGCTGGATGTCGTTGCCCTCGGAGTCCTTGAAGGTCGCGACCCGGCCCCAGGGATGATCGGAGATCTCCGCCGGGAACTCGACACCCTTGTCCTTGAGACCGACGACCGTCTCCTCCAGACTCCCGTCGGGCTGGAAGGTCACTACGGGACCACCATTCCCCCGCGCTCCCTCGGGCTCGCGGCCGTTCAGCCCGATGGTTAGCCCGTTGGCGTCCACCTCGGCCCAATCGCCGTCTTCCTTACTGACCGTCAGGCCCAGGGTATCCCCGTAGAAACCTTTCGCCCGCTCTATGTCCCGCACCGGCATCCAGACGACCGCCACACCATTAATCATGTCTTCTCCTCCGTTGGTGTACATTCGCGCGCCCGCGGCTACGGTTCGCGCTCACCGTTTAGGATTCCAGGTGGTACCTGCGAAGGCTGTAAGTAAACTAACCGAACGACTCTAGAAAATGGGCGGTTATACGCTCTTCGACGCTCGTTAGCGTCACGTCGCGGTCCAGCTCTCGCTGGAGGCTCGTAACGCCGTGTTCGCGGATGCCGCAGGGGGTTACGCGTTCGAACCAGGAGAGATCGGTCTTCACGTTCAGGGCGAAGCCGTGCGAGGTGATCCAACCGGATGAGAACTTTACGCCAATGGCGCAGATCTTGTTCTCCTCCACCCACACGCCCGTGTAGTCGGGGTGACGCCACCCCTCCAAACCATAGTCCGAAAGCGTGCGTATGACGACTTCCTCCAGCTCGCGCAGGTATGCGTGCGTATCGTGGACCTTGAGCCGCAGTATCGGGTAGCCGACGAGCTGTCCGGGGCCGTGAAACGTAACGTCGCCGCCCCGGTCGATCCAGAACACCTCTGCACCGAGAGAGCGCAGGTACTCCTCCCCCGCCCCCAGGTTGCTCGCGTCCTTCGCCGCACGTCCTAACGTATATACCGGCGGATGCTCACAGAGCAAGAAGGTGTCCGGGATCTCATCCCGCTTCCTACGCCGCGTCAACTCCCGCTGCATCTCCCAGCCCTCGGCGTACGGCGTCAACCCCGGAAGTCTCCGCACTTCGAGGGCGGAATCTTCGACGGCTCGTTTCCTAAGCTCCATTCCGAGCTTTCTAAACGCTCGCGCTGGCGGCGCTCCTGCGCGCGTCGGTGGTCTGCTCGTGGGCGTGGTAGGAACTGCGGACGAGCGGACCGCTCTCGACGTGCTTGAAGCCCAGAGAGAAGCCGTACTTCCGCAGGTCGGCGAACTCTCTCGGCGTGTAGTAGCGGCTCATCGGCAAGTGGTTCTCCGACGGGCGCAGGTACTGGCCGATGGTCAGGATATCCACCTCGTGCTCGCGCAGGTCGCGCATCGTCTGGTGAAGCTCCTCCTCCACCTCACCGAGACCGACCATGAAGCCGCTCTTGGTGAGCCCGTCCGGGTTCAGCTCCTTGGCGTAGCGCAAGACTTCGAGCGAGCGCCGGAACTTCGCCTGCGGGCGCACCGCCGGATAGAGGCGCGGGACGGTCTCGATGTTGTGGTTGAAGGTGTCGGGCCGGGCGTCGATCACCGTCTGTATCGCGTCGCGGTCGCCCTTGAAGTCCGGGGTAAGGACCTCGACGGCGCAGCCGGGGACTTCGTCCCGGATCGCGCGGATCGTGGCGGCGAAGATGCTGGCGCCGCCGTCCTTTAGCTCGTCGCGGTTGACACTCGTTATGACGGCGTGCTTGAGGCCCATCTGCTTCGCGGCGTCGGCGACGCGGTGCGGCTCGTCGATGTCCAGCTCGGTCGGTTTGCCGGTCAGGACGGCGCAGAAGCCGCACGAGCGGGTGCAGACGTTGCCCAGGATCATGAACGTCGCGGTCCGGTTGTTCCAGCACTCACCGATGTTCGGGCAGCGGGCCTCCTCGCACACGGTATGGAGTGAGAGGCCGCGCATGGTCTCCTTGATGTCCCGGTACGTCTCACCGTCCGGGATGCGGGCCTTGAGCCAGTCCGGGCGGCCGTGGGAGCCGGGGACTCCCCTCGACTGCTGCCGGAACGGCAGGTACTCCGTCGGGATGCCGTCGGGCGGCTGGGCCACAGGCTTGTCTTCCCAACGATGACGCACCTCGAACGTCTTCGTGCCGTTTTCGAGGACTTTCAGGTTGATCTGTCTGCGGGCCACGGCTCTCCTATCTACCTCGAACTCTCCGGACCATAGTATCGCACGACGGCTCCCCGGTAACGTGTTTTCTGTCCCACGAAGCGTCCGGCTAAAGCATCCCCGCGCTCTCCAGCCGCTCGGTCGCCTTGCCGGCCAGATCCCGCACGAGCCGTAGATCTCGTTCCCGCAGCCAGGGATCGGGCGAATGGCTCGCGCAGCAGAGCGTGCCGTAGAGCCGGCCGTCCGAGAGCCGCAGCGGGAAGCCCACGTAAGACCCGATGTTGGCCGCGCGGGTTATGTCTAGATCCTTCACCCGCTCGTCGGCTCTGGTGTCCGGGATGGCGTTGGGGACGCGGCCGTCGATTATCCGCTGGCAGATAGAGCCCTCCAGGGGGAGACTTGTCCCTTCTTCGACCCCGAAGGTCTCCGAGTCGCCTTCTATTATTCGCAGAACCTGCTGATCTTCGACGAACTCGGAGATAAAAGCCACGTCCATCTCGAACGCCTCCCGGAAGACAGAGAGTATCTCTTGGAGGGTCTCCGCCCCGTGATCCTGCGCCTGTCCGCTCCTGAAGCCCGAAGACGTCGAGTATTTTTCTCCACTGCTCACGGCATCATCCTGGCACTCTGTTCAACATTCCGTATCGTCGAGCGGCTCCGCGTGTAGACCGCGTTTGACGTATCGGTTTCATCGGATGAAAACTATAGCATCGTTCGGTCGATCCGCCGTGATTGGAGCCACGGCGGATCATGGATATAAGAATTCTAGAAGTGGATGGCGTGTCCATCCACCGCCATTGCCGCCTCGCCGACGACTTCCGCCAGCGATGGGTGGGCGTGAACGGCCATCCCGATCTCCTGCGGCGTTCCCTCGACCAGCTTGGCGAAGACACCCTCGGCTATAAGGTCCGTCACCTTCGGGCCGATAGCGTGCATACCGAGGATCAAATCCGTCTCCGCATCCACGACCATCTTGAAGAAGCCGTTCGGCTCGCCCTCGATGAGCGCCTTGCCGATAGCCCGGAATGGGAACTTGGCCTCCTTGACCTCGTAGCCCTCTTCCTCGGCCTGCGCCTTCGTGAGACCGAACGAGGCGACCTCCGGCCGGCAGAAGGTTACGCGCGGAACCAGGTTCTGGTCCAGCGGCATCGGGTTCTCGCCGGCCATGTGCTCGACGGCGAGGATCCCCTCGTGGCCGGCGGCATGCGCGAGCCAGTAGCCGCCGATGACATCCCCGGCCGCGTATACCCCGTCCTCGCCCGTCCGGTAGAACTCGTCTACCTTTATAGTCCCCCGGTCGGTGAGCTCAACGTTGGTCACATCGAGGTTCAGGTCCTCGGTGACGGTCTTGCGTCCCACCGCCACGAGCAGGCACTCGGCCTCCAGCGTGTCGCCGCCATCGGCGTCTCCGGTCGGGGCGTCCTCCTTGCCGTAGGAGCCACCTTCGCCCTTCGTCGCCTCTTTCTCGCCGGAGTCGGCGCTCGCGACCTTTATCTTCACGCCGGAGTCGGTCTTCTCCAGGCTCTGGGGGTCGGCTTTCGTGCCGACGAGGATCTTCATGCCGCGGCCTTCGAGCTCCTTCTTCAGGACCTCGGAGACCTCCGGGTCTTCGAGCGGCACGATGCGGTCCAGAAGCTCCACGACCGTCACGTCGGTGCCGAAGTCGTTGTACATGCTGGCGAACTCGATGCCGACCGCCCCGGAGCCGAGGATGATTATGGAATCCGGGTAGTCCTCGTTGTTCGTAACGATGTCGTCGCTGCTAATGATCCTGTCGCCGTCGAACTCCAGGCCCGGCAGGGTGTTCACGGCGGAGCCGGTCGAGATCAGGACGTTCTCCGCCTCAAGCTCCTCCGTTCCGTCCGAGGTCTCTACCTTTATCTTCTTCGGCTCGATAAATGACCCTACGCCGTTGTAGACCGTGACCTTGTTCTTCTTCATCAGGCCCTGCACGCCCTTGCGGAGCTGATTCACGACCGTCTCGCGGCGCTTGGCGGCGGTCGGGTAATCCAGCTCGACATCGCCCGTCATCACGCCGAACTCCTTGCCGTTCTTGGCGTCGTGGAGCAGATGCGCCGTCTGAAGCAGCGCCTTCGTCGGGATGCAGCCGACGTTCAGGCACGTGCCGCCGAGATGACCGCCTTCGCGTTTCTCGATCAGGGCCACCTTCATGCCTAGCTGGCTCGCCCGGATCGCCGGTATATAACCCGCGTTGCCTCCGCCTATGATCACGAGGTCGAACTTATCCGCCACCCTATTCTCCTTTCACGTTTCCCATAGCGTTACCAGAGTGATTCTAACTGTCTCTCTCCCCCGAAGCCATCTTCCGGCTGACACGCCGGACAGAAGTGGGTCGGCCTCCCTCCGACTTTTTCCCGAACGATGATTCCCCCACACCCCGGACAGGGCTCGCCGTGCTTCTCGAAGACCCGCAGGTAGTTCTGGTGCTCGCCGGGCCGGTCCAGCACGTCCCGATACAGCCGCACGGTCGTACCCCGGTGCTCGACGCCGGCGACGAGGTTCTTGAGGATAGCCTCGTACAGCGCCTCCCATTCCCTGCCGGAGAGCGTATTCGCCTTGCGCCGGGGATGCAGCCAGGCGTCGTAGAGAATCTCGTCCACGTAGATATTGCCTATACCCGACACGACCTTCTGGTCCAGGAGCAGCGGCTTTATCTGCGCCCGCCGGCCGGAGAGCGCCCGACGCAGATACTCAGCGCTGAAGTCCTCCCCGAACGGCTCCGGCCCCAGAGAAGAGAGGCGCTCTTCTAGTTCCCCTGCGTCGAGTAGCCGCGCGCGGGTGAACTCTGTCTGGTCCCGCAGGAAGAGCCTCCGTCCGCCCTCCAGATGCAGTACGAGCATCAGCGACGACGTTGGCTCCTCGACCGGCGGAACGAGCAACAACTGGCCCCCGATCTTGAGCTGCAGCACCAGCGAATCTCCGGTACTCAGCTCTACGATGAGGTGCTTCGCCCGACGCCGCGCGCCGGAGATTTCGGCCCCCGAGATCCTTCGTACGAACCCCTCCTCCGTCGGATGTTCGACCAGCGAACCGTGCAGAACTTCGGCCCGCTCGATCTTCGAGCCCACGACCAGTCCGCGCAGGTCCTCTTTTATCGTCTCGACTTCTGGAAGCTCCGGCATGCGTTCATCTACCCCTTCTGTGCGCCCACAGGTGCGAAAGGCGCCGCCTCACGCCGATTTGCGCGCGACGAACGCCACGTGCGCTCTCGGGAGGCGAAACTCTCCGTAGCCGCGCATCGTTCGCACCCGAAAACCGGCCCGCCGCAGCTTCCCGGCGATCTCCGGCGCTCTGTACAGCCGCTGGCGGTGTACTTCGTCATCCCGGCGGTAGGATTCGCCCACCTTCCGGAAGGTTGAGATTCTGCGGGTCAGGACGCCACGATCAGGGTTCTCCTCCCTCTCGACCATCACCACCCAATCTTCTCCCTCGGTAAAACCTCTCGCCGGTACTCCCCGCCGGACCTGTCCGGGCTCCGCGACGTCGAAGACGAAGACACCGCCGGGAGTCAGCGCGTCGTGTACGCGGCGAAAGAGCCGGGGCAACGCATCCTCATCGCCCCGGAGATCAAACAGGTAATTGAAGACTTCGCCCACCGACACGACGGCGCCGCACGGCGGGATCTCCTCCTCGAACAACGACCCGACCCGGAACTCGGCCTCCGGCACCCGCCGGCGGGCTATCTCGATCATCGCCGCGGAGATATCTATACCTAGTACGCGATAGCCAGCATTGACCAGCTCCCGCGCCAGTAAGCCGCTCCCGCAACCCAGGTCCACCACCAAACCTTCCCGTACCCCGCTCCGGTTCAGAACCTCCAGGATGCCCGGAGCGGTCTTGAGTGCGTAATCCCCGAAACCGACGTCGTGGATGTGTGCGAGGTCTTCTCTGTACCACTCTGTCACGTCCGGCCCCGGCAGTGCTCACTCACCGACGACGTGCACCGAAGCTCCGGCCAGAGGTACAGGCTCACGGTAGACGACTTTGTAGAGTCCGTCTAGCATCACCGAGCGGGCGTCGAGCGAGCGCATCGCCCCCTCGCGCACCTTCCGCTGCCCCTCATCGTCCTCCGCGTAAGGGGCTATCGCGTCCATCATGATGCGAGCGTGGGTCACGTCCATCGTTACGTGGCTGGTGAAGATCTCCAGCGCCGCGTCCGGCAGCCCGGCCGCCTTCTTCAGGCCCTCGCTCAGGCGAACGTAGATCGGTGGTACCGGCCACTCGCTCGCCGGTCCCAGAGCACCCAACCCGAGCCGGATGTCCGGGTTGCGGGTCAGAGCGTAGTGGGTGGTGATGTATAGCTCTATCTCGGGGAGCGTCTTCGGAGCCGTCCACTCGTCTTCAGTGATATCGAGCGCTCTCAGGAAGCGCCGGTAGAGCGCCGGGTGCGTCTCGTCCGGGTTCAAGTGACCGTACTCGTCGAAGAGGATCTCGGCGAGCGCGAGTTGCAGCCGCTCGTCGTCGCGGCAACCCGAAATGAGGGCGGCGAGGTAGAGCCGGCTCACCCGCACGTGGCGGTAGTACTGGATCGCGAACTCCCGAACCCCTTCCGGGCTCGTTTCGCCATCCCCGAAACGCTCCAGAAACGGATGTGTGAGCGCGGGGTGTCCGATGACCTCACGCTTCAACTGTTCTAGAAATTCGTTGGAATCCACGTGCAACCTTTCGTCGGAAGCTCCTGTGGAGAGAGTTTACCGCCCGGAGACGCGGATGCTACAGAGCGGCTACAAGGTAAAGTAGAATGTGGCGCCCTTGCCCATCTCGCCTTCCGCCCATACTCGGCCGCCGTGCCGGTGGACGATGCGCTGCACCGTGGAGAGGCCGAGGCCGGTCCCCTCGAACTCCTCGCTCGTGTGCAGCCGTTGGAACGGACCAAACAAGTTTTCGGCGTAGGTTTCATCGAATCCCACGCCGTTGTCCTTTACGAAGTACACTGTCTCACCTTCTTCCTCCACGGCTCCGAATTCTATCCTGGGATGGCTCTGGTCTCTCGTGAACTTCCACGCATTGTCCAGGAGGTTCTCGATGGTTATCCGCATGAGCTGCTCATCCACATCGGCACACAGACCTTCGGCGATAACAAACTCCGCGTTGCTCTCGGGATGGCTCTTGCGGAGATCGTCCGCGATGCCCTGGGCGATAAAGCCGAGGTTCACCGGTTCACGGTGGAGCTTCCTGCGCGTGAGACGCGATATCTCCAGGAGACTGTCCACCCGCTCGCCCATGCTATCGCTCGCTTCGAGGATGCGGTACAGGTGGTCCTTGCTCTCGGCGTCGAACCTCTCCGCATGATCTTCGATCAATATCTTGGAGAAGCCCGTGATCCAACGCAGCGGAGCCCGCAGGTCGTGTGATACGGAGTACGCGAACTGCTCCAGTTCGGCGTTGTAGCCCGCGAGCTGTGTCGCCCGTTTCTTCAGCTCCTCCTCCGCCCGTTTGCGCTCGTTGATGTTCGACTGCGACCCCGCTATGCGTACGGCTCTCCCATTCCTATCCCGCACCGCCACGCCCTGGGTCAGTACCCACAAATACTCGCCATCCCTGTGCAAAATCCGGTGCTCACTAATGAAGTTGCCGGTAGGCCCGTTCAGATGCGCCCGGAGCCGCTCCTCGACATCCGCGCGATCATCGGAATGTACACGATCCAACCACTCCGAGGGACTGGTACCCACCTCTCCCTCTTCATAGCCGAGCATCTCCTTCCAACGCGGCGAGAAGTACACCTCGTCCGTTGTAAGATCCCAATCCCAAAGCCCGTCATTGGTAGCCCGCGCTGCCAGCGCGTATCGCTCCTCGGCCGCGCGGGTCTGGGCCAGCGTCCTGGTCAACCGGCTCCTGAACTGCCACAAGAGCAGCAGCAGGGTGGCGACCGTGGCGGCGAGCGAACCGACCAAAAAGAGGCTCTGGACCCAATAAGGCAGTGCGGACGGGTGTGGCAGCAGTCGGCTAAACACGGCCACTACCAGCGCCACCAGCCAGGTTCCGACGAGCAACGGGCGCAGTGCGCGATCGTCTGTATACGGAAGCGCCACCATGATGGTCAACAGCGACGTTATAACCAGTGTAGGGAACCAGGCCGGTTGCACGAGTGCAACCGCCAGCGTCGTTCCGAGGATGGCGGCGCAGATCGTAATAACAGCAGACGGCCAGCGGTCCCGCCGCACCTGAGCGCGCGCCACCAGTACCAGACATCCGAAGATCAATATGAAAGCCCCCGCGAACCCCAAGTGCACATCGCGGAACACTACAGCGGTGACCCCCGACACGAGAGCGAAGCCGAACGCCACCGGCATGAGCCAGCGAATTAACTGTTCCAGTTGAGCCCGCTGGAAGGAAGGTGAGTCCGGCGGGCGCTTGAGACTCATCATCGCTAATCTCCAGTCGTCGGCGGGGATACACTCACCAACGGTTGATAACGTCCTGACTCGTTCGCCCAATCCACAAATCCGCGCATCCGGGTGTGAAGGACGCCGACGAACCGCTTCAGGTTCACATCGGTTTGATGGTCTCCGAGGGATTGAAGCTGCGACACAGAATCGGTGAAGGTGCGGACTTCGGCATTGTGCATCTCGGCCGCTCGGTTAACGGCCTCTTGCAACGTCAAACCCTCCGCGTGTTGCAGTACCAGAACCAGATTGTGTACGTCGCGCTTCATCTCCTTTTGAAGAGAGAAGATGTCGTTGGCCCAGCAGACCGCGTTATTCGAGGTCCGTGTCAGCGTCTGAAGAACCGGATGGTACCGAACCTCCAGCGGCAAGTGTGTACGCTCGGCGATCTCGATGAACTGGGTATCGACGTTCAAGCCTCCCGTCACAGGCCGCATCCTGATGTAGCTGTCCATGTCGGGAGTAACACCCCGCGAACGGTTGGTCGCCTCCCATACGGTCGACTCGAAGTGCTCTCCGATGCTGGCGATGAGTTGGGCCACCCACGCCGCCGCGGGCGCCTCAGCCAGCACACGCTGGCGGAGATCCCATAGAGCGTGGGCGAGAGAAACTTCCTCCGGAGCCGGCTTAAAACCCTCCATGATCTCCAAGAATCTGGCGTTCGTCGCGGCCAGTAGATCTGGCCGCTCCCCGAGATCGGACTCGTCTCTCTGGTCGTCTCTGATGAACATCCACCCATACCAGTCGGAGACTAACTGTAGAGCCTCCAGCGAAGCGTCGGGATGAAACCGGGCCGCGAGCCTCCCGATCCTCGTAGCGTGAAACTTTCGGTAGTCCACCTCCTCCTTGAACGTCCCGAAACCGCGCAGCCACTCAACGGTACCTTCATGCACCACGTCGGCATGCGGGTTGATCCGCGAAGGAAACGGCGAGAATAGTTCAGGTAGAGCGATCAAATCTATTTATCCTTCTACCTTCCCCCGCAACCTTGCCCCAGATAGCAAGTCTCACGACAATGACCTCATCTGCAAACCGCCAACCTATACCATAGATCATACGGCAGCCGCAAACACAATCCTACCAAGTACTACCCTGCAAAAACTACACCGACCGACAAAACTCGACCAGCCCCGCAACGCAAGCATAGATGAACCAGGGGCGATAAATTCCACCTTTGCAGCAATTTCATCCTTGTTCACTAGCCTCAGTGAGATATAATAGGTGCATGACGGATACGAGAACAGAGATACGGCAGGATTGGTTGAGCGTCCCGCGGCAGCGGGAGGAGGAGCGCCTGGATCCCCACGTGTACCAGAGGGGGATTAACGGCCTGACCGTCGAGGAGGGGCTCGCGCGCTCCTTCCCGAGGGTGCTGGAGATTCTGGCGCGCAGCGGGGAGCGGTACTCGGAGTTCGAGCGGCAGCTAGTTCGGCAGACGATGCGGGCCTGTCTCATCTCGCAGGTCAGCCGGGCGAACCTGTACCGCATCGCGGGCATCCTGGTCGCCGACCGGCGGGACGAGGGAGCGCACCTTGGCAGCTCGCTCGCGCTCGCCTACGTCGCGGCTCTCAGGGAGGCGTTCCTGACGGAGCTATCCGTCGGGGAGCGGGTGGATACGCCATTGGGGAGCGGCGAAGTGCGCTACGTCTCCGTGGATGGGTCGAACGCAGCGATCATGCTCGATGCGGAGCGCCGTCCGGAAGTATGGCTGCCGGTGGAGAGTCTCTCGCGACCCGGCGGACTTATGCGCCAGGCTTCCTAGAGACTCTGGAGCCGGATCGCTCGTGGCCCGGAGGGGTTCGGGGTAGACTAGAGGTGGCGTGGAAGCTACCGAAGGCGGGCGATGGAGAAGACCAGAGCACGGGTGATCTGCAACCCCACCTCCGGCGGCGGTGCCTACGACCCGGACGAGATCCGGAACGAGCTCGAAGGACTGGACGTCGAGTGGATCCAGACCGAAGGACCCGATGACGCCGTCGAGGCCGCCCAGGAGTATCGTGACGGACTCCTCCTCGTGGCCGGGGGCGACGGCACGATCAACGACGTCATAAACGGCATCGGAAACGCGGGGTTCCCGGAAGGCGTTACGCTCGGCATACTCCCCGCCGGTACCGGCAACGACCTCGCCGCGACGCTGTGTGTTCCCGAAGACCCGGACCTGGCCGAAGACGTGGTTCGCCAGAACCGGGTGCGGACGCTCGACGTGGCGCGGGTACGCTCCGAGGGCGTCGGGGAGCGGTTCTTCATCAACGTAGCGACCGGGGGTCTCGGGGCGGAGATCTCCGACGCCAACGAGGGCGAGTTGAAGGAGAAATGGGGCAAGCTCTCCTACCTGCGCGCCTCGTTGGAAGTCGCAAAAGATTTCGACGTGCGCGAGCTGGACCTCTATCTGGACGGCGAGCTTCGCAAAGTGCGGGCGGTCAACGTCGTCGTCGGCAACTGCCGCTACGCCGGCGGCGGCTGGCTCGCCGCGCCGAAAGCGAATCCCGAGGACGGCCTGCTCGACGTCGTCATCATAGAGACCTTGGGCCTCGCGGACTTGCTCACGCTCGCGCCTGCATCCCTGGCGAGAGCCGACTACCTGGAGAAAGAGGGCGTATTCTTCGCGCGGGCCAAAGAGATCCGGGTCGAGACCCAACCACCCGGCCTGAATTTCACGGCGGATGGCGAGCTCATCGGCGACGAGCCATCCGAGTTTACCGTCATCCCCCGTGCTCTCAAGGTCATAGTCGGCCCCGAATACACCCCCGATCCCGCGGAGTAGAATACGGGCATGGTCAAGATACTACTCTTCGGCGCGGCGGCGGACGCCGCCGGAACCCGCGAGTTCGAGCTGCAGCTATCCGACGTCAGAACCCTGGGCAACCTCTGGCCGCTCCTGGAAGACCGGCACCCCGGCCTCTCGCCCATGCGCGACACCCTCGCGTTCGCCGTCAACGGGGAGTACGCCCGCATGGACGACAGAGTCTCGCCCGGCGACGAGGTAGCGGTACTGCCTCCTGTCTCGGGGGGCTAATCCTGTTCGCAATAGTCGAGGAGCCGCTAGACGTTGGAGCTTTGATCTCCGCCGCCCAGCGCCCGGACTGTGGCGCGATCTCCACATTCATCGGAACCACGAGGGTAGACGAATCCTCCGGCGCGAGCGTCGAGTATCTTGAGTACGAAGCCTACCGTCCGATGGCGGACAGGAAGCTCGAAGAGATCGGGGCGGAGATAATAGAGCGATGGGAAGTCCGTCACGTCTCCATAATCCACCGGATTGGGAGGGTGGACCCCGGTGGGGCGAGCGTCGCCATAGTCGTGGCCTCACCCCGGCGAGGCCCGGCGTTCGAGGCCAGCCGCTACGCCATCGAGCGCATCAAGGAGATCGTGCCTATCTGGAAACGTGAGGTCTGGTCCGATGGCTACGTCTGGGTCGGCAGCCAGGTCGACACCCGTCCTTTGAGCCACGAGGTCTGAGAGGCTACGTCCCTTCGGCAGCCAGATCGGCACCCGCTCGACGGCGTAAGACGCCGGCGGGAGCGTCGCTGCACTCAGGTGAAGAGCACATAGACGACGAATGCGCCGGCGAAGGCCAGGCTGCCGGCCACGATCACCAGGTAGGAGGCTGCGGCGGGCAAGAAGTCTCCCGAGGAGTCCTGCGGCGGTTCCTGACGAACTGCGCCGTCCCGATGACGAGCGTAAGCGCCCCGAGGAGCGCCAGCGCCAGCCCGAATAACTCGGAGGCGTTCGTGGAGCCGACCTGCACCGGCGCGGCCTTCACCAGAGCGCCCGCCCGCTCCACGACGAGACCGATGGAGATCTGAGTTACGCCCGTGCGGATCCAGGACAAAAGCGTTCGTTCGCCAGATGCTCGCGCACCACCGTCTGATCCCGCGACGGCGAGTCGTGCGGCATCTCACCGCTCATACCGGCCTCCCCAAAGCCTCCCGAACCAGATCAACCGCCTCCCCGGCACAACCCCACGAGAGCGTCACCCCCGAACCGCCGTGACCGTAATTATGTACGCACGGCAACCCGCCGGGCAATTCTTCGAGCTCCAGCCTCACCTCCGGCCGTCCCGGCCTCAGTCCTATCCGGTGCTCCAGCACCTCCGCTCCTTCGAGCTTGGACTCCAACTCCGCGCACCGGCGCAGGATACTCGCGGAGGTCTCGGGGTCCGGCTCCAAATTCCAGTCTCCTTCATCCGCCGTACCGCCGAGGACGCAGTCCTGCGAGCGCGGCACCACGTAGGTCAAGCCTTCGGGGTTGTCCTCATCCAGGATAAAACGCGGAATGCCGGGGTTCCTCACGCGCACGACCTGACCCCGGATTGGGACCATCCGCTCGTCGCTCGCTATCTCTCGCGCCCCCAGGCCCGCGCAGTTGACGACCATGCGACTTCCAACTTCTTCCAGCGAAGAGATAGCGCGATGCTCCACGCTCCCACCCGCAGCAGCGAAGCGCCACATGAGGTATCCGAGATAGACCGGCATCTCGATGATGGGCACCGTGAAGGTGTGTCCGTCACGGCAACCCGGAGGTAACTCCTCCTTCGTGCATCGCCGGACGTCGGGAACGGCATCTTTCCACCACGGGTCCGGGACGGGACGGCGGTAAACTTCGACGCCCTCGCGCATGCGGACGCCACTTTCGGGGAGGGCCGAGAGGCTTACGAACTCCTCGAAGGTGTGTTTGCCCCAAGCGAGGACGCGGTCTTCGGGGTAGGCCTTGTACGGATACCATATCGCCGCGGCGACGCTGGAGGTCGTGTCGGGTGGCAGCGCGGCGGCAATAATGTTGGCATCCAGCCCAGCCTCGCGCAGCCGGATGGCCGTAGTCAGGCCGATCACGCCGCATCCGATCACCATCACATCCATCCGCTCACTATAGCCGAAGCTCCCGGCGCGGGATGTATACTCACCCGGCATGAGCAAAGAGCGCGCGCACAGCGGGATGGACTTCGGGATTCGGGTCGCGGCGGTGATCGCGCACGAAGACTCCCTGCTGCTAGTGCGCCACCAGAAACCAGAACGCCAACCCTACTGGGTCCTCCCTGGAGGCAGGTTGGAACCGGGTGAATCCATCCCCGAATGCGGCGTGCGCGAGGTTCGGGAAGAGACAGGCCTCGACGCCACTTTCTCCGGCATCCTCTACGTGAGCGAGTTCATGCGCGAGGGCCGCCACACGGTAGATATCACAGTCCTGATGGTGGCCGAGGGAGAAACTCGTCTGGGTAGCGACCCGGAAGCGGTCCCTGGATCGGAACCTACCCTGAGCGAACTACGCTGGGTCGGGTTGGAAGAACTGGATGAGTTAGATCTGCTTCCGGCGCGGCTGAAGGAGCGTCTCCTGCGCGACGCAGTCGGTGGATGGCCGAAGAACGAAGCGTATCTGGGGGGTGATCGGGATTAGCGAATCGCAGCGAGCGCTGGAGTTGGTCGTGTTGCAGAACGTGATCCTCACCGGCCTGACGATTGGTTTGTTCTGGCTCGGGGTCTTCGCTGCGCGGAGGTTCGGGAAGAGTCCCGGTTACTCCCTCGCCGCTCTGGGGTTTTCGCGCCCGCGGGCCGGAGTTTTCACCGGGGCGGGCATCGGCCTGCTGGTCGGCGTCGGTGCTCTGCTCGTCAGTATCCCTGTGAACCTGGTCAGCGCCTCCATCCTGAACCGCTTCGGCTACTCGACGGACAGCACGGTTCAGGGTCCGTTCATGGACGGACTCCGGGGGTGGGTGCAACAGAGCCCCGCCCTCGCCATACCGGCGATGATACTGGTCATCGTGGTCATCGGCCCCGCCGTGGAAGAGTTGGTCTTCCGTGGCGGCATCTTCAACGCGCTCTATCGCCTCGGCCGGCTGGCCTCAAAGGGTAACGAAAACAAGCGGTTCGTTAACATCGTGGAGAAAGTCTCGTTCGCCGCGGCAGCGGTCGTCTCATCCATCGTATGGTCCCTGCTGCACCTGGAGCCGACGATTCTGGCGGCTATCCTGATCCTGGGCGTGGCGCTGTGCGCCCTCTTCCGGCGCACCGGGAGCCTCCTGCCCTGCTTCGCCGCCCACGCGACCTTCAACTCCTTCGCCACCCTGCTCATCATCCTGAGCGGGCTCGGCGTCTTCGAGATGCCGGTTTAGGACAATAAAAACGGCCTCCGGAGATTGTATCCGGAGGCCGCACCCTTCTGAGTGCTACGCAGGTATCTGGTCTCAGCACGTCCGCCTATAACTACTGAAGAGGCGGATGGAAAATAACCCAGTATCCCGCAGGGTTTCTAGCGGTTCTTAAGTCAGAGCCACCTCTCCCAGAAGATACCTGCAACTACTACTCGGTACGTCTATCTGGATCACCTCCTCTCCGTGCCTTTACGGGGAGAAGTTTACTATCGCGGTTTGTATACAGCAAGAGTAATTTTTAAGATTTATTTTTCTCTTCGATCCGCAACCGCAAGAGATCCAGCGCCCGGTTCGCGCTCCGCTCCCGAACAGCGTCCCTCGAACGCGCCCAGGCCGAGAGATCCAGCCTCTCGGCGAAGGTACCTTCCGCGTCGGAGATACCGACGTAGACGAGTCCGACGAACTTCTCGGCGGTCCCGCCGTCAGGACCGGCGACCCCGGTCACGGAGAGCCCGTAGTCCGTGCCGGCGGCCTTTCGGACACCCTCCGCCATCGCGCCCGCTACCGGCTCGGAGACCGCCCCGTGCTGGACGAGCATCTCCCACGGAATGTCGAGGAGACGCTCCTTGGCCTCATTGGAGTAGGTAACGAGTCCCTCCGCGAAGTACGCCGAGGAGCCGGGCGTGTCGGTGAGGCGCTTCGCGATGAGGCCGCCGGTGCAACTCTCGGCGACGGCGAGGGTCGCGTTCTGTTCCCGGAGCAGCCTCCCAACGGCGCTCTCCAGGGTCTCCTCGTCCTGGCCGAAGTAGTAGTCGCCGAGACGCCTCAGTATCTCTCGTTCTACGGGCGCTATCTTCTCTTCGGCGGCTTCGGGGGTGGCGGCGCGGGTGGTGATGCGGAGGCGGACCTTGCCCTGTCCGGCGAGCGGGGCCACGGTCGGGTCCGGGGCGTCGAGGAAGTCCTGTACCTCCTCGGCGAGCGCCGACTCTCCGATGCCGGTGAACCAGAGGGTGCGGGAAACGATGGAGCCGTCGCTGCGCGCCCGTATGAGGGGCGCCAGCGTCTCGGTGAACATTCCATTCATCTCGTCCGGCACTCCGGGAAGGGTAGCGAAGAGCGCACCGTCCATCTCCAAGAGCGCGCCCGGCGCGGTGCCGAGCGGGTTCGGGATGAGCATTGTCCCTTCCGGGAAAAGCGCCTGCTTGTAGTTCGATGGCGTGGGCGTGCGTTCGAAGCGGGCGAACATGGTGTCCACGTGGTCGCGCGCCTCCTGATACTCGACCATCTCGCGGCCGGCGGCGAGGGCCAGGCACTCGTTCGTCAGGTCGTCGGAGGTCGGACCGAGGCCGCCGGTGGTTATAACGAGGTCGGAGCGCGAGGCGGCTTCCTTCATCGTGGTGACGATGCGGTCGCGGTTATCCCCGACGGTGGTGTGGCGGTAGATCCCGACGCCAAGCTCGGCGAGCCTTTGGCTGATCCAGGCCGAGTTAGTGTCCACCAACTCACCGAGCAACATCTCGGTGCCGATGGTGATGATCTCCGCGCTCTCTATGTTCTTCTGTTCTCCGTTCACCTGCGTATTCTACAATGCACCGGATGACAGACAGTTAAGTCTCTCTTTTACCTGCAAATCCTTATCTTCTCATCGTCTTGACACCATGAGAGGACACCACAGCTATGAGTGAAGGGTCCATATTTCAGCGTAAAGACGGTCGCTGGGTAGGTAAGTTCAAGGATGTAAACGGTAGTTGGAAGTGCGTATATCGGAAGACGAAACCGGAAGCCAAGAAAGCGTTGAGGGAAGCACTAACAGCTAGGGATAATGGTCTAGTTCGTGTTAAGAATGGCGTCTCGATTGGTGCTTTGGTTGAAGACTGGATTGAAGACAATAAGGATGACGTATCGGAGCGGACGAACATAAGTAGACGCTCTTTGTTAAACGCCAATATCAGGAATCACACGATTGCCTCGAAGAAACCCCGCTCATTAACCGAAACAGACCTAAAGAGGTTTTACGCCGCAAAGACCACATCAACAGCGCGGAGGCTTCACATACTCCTGAAGGCGGCACTAGGGAATCAAATGCCAGCCGTCAAGCAACCCCGGATTACAGAGGAAAGAGAAATCAAGGTCTTAACGCCCGAACAGGTGAATATACTTTTATCTCATGTCCGTGATACCAAGTACGAGCTTGTCTTTGTTTTTGGCGCAACAGCCGGTCTACGAATTGGAGAAATCCTTGCTCTACGTTGGCGCGACATGGATACGGATAAGGGTACGCTCACGGTGCGGCACACACTATTCAAGGGTAAGCTACTTCCGCCTAAAACAAAATCGAGCCATAGAACCATAAAGCTACCAGCACGTGCTATCGAAGCCGTACAGCGGCACTACAACGCCTCTGAGGGCTTCATCTTCGCTACTCGCAACGGAAACCCTCAGGATGCCGCGAACTTCCATAATTGGATTTGGAAACCCACTCTAAGGGATTGTGGCCTACCTGATATTCACTTCCATGATTTACGGCATGGTGTAGCTTCAATGCTCTTAGCTAACCGCTCTGTACCGATTACCACAGTTGCAAAGTATCTTGGACACACACCGGACACTCTCCTAAAAGTATATGCCCACTGCATTGATGGGATGGAAGATTGGGTTTGACCCGCTTTCGCGGACCGATCAGAGTTAAGCGATCAGGTTCTGTGAAAGGGGTCGAAGATGGGCAACA
>CALMWA010000379.1 GCA_937873125.1 uncultured Actinomycetes bacterium
ATGGGCATGAGATCGTTTATCGCGACGATCTCGATGTCGTCGTCGCTGCGCTCGATGGCCGCCTTGGCGGTCAGCATCCCGATGCGGCCGAAGCCGTTGATCCCTACTCTTACAGCCACACGTCCTCCTTGTATAGCTTCGCTTGGCACGATCTCAGAAACTACTATTTGACCATGGCAGCAAGTAAATGGTAGCTTGATAACATTTGAAACCTATAGGTGTTTCCGGCTTCATCTTCTTTATTTCCGAGGTTCGGATACGACTAGGGGGCTACTGGACACATCACACAGATGTTCGCCGCAACGACTTCGAAAATACCTATTAAGCCTTGTCTTCGCGGCAGACGTTACTCTGTGGCAAAAGACGCCAAGGTGGGCGACACTGGATTTAGCCGAGGAACGCCCGGCTCTCCTGGTCGCTGCGACCTGTGTACTGCATGTAACGCAAACCTCGATCGTCCAACGCGCTATCAGGGGCACCATACTTCAATTTTCGTCAAACGTATACTTTTCGACGTATATTTCTGACACTGCACTTTCGAGATTGGAGGCTAAAACGTGAAGCTGGAAATTCTTTACTTCGCTGGGTGTCCGACCTATCTAGAGGCCGAACGGATGCTCCGAGAGGCGCTGCGTGCCGAAGGCGTGCAGGCTGAGGTCGACTTGGTGAAGGTGGACACCGACGAGGAAGCCGAGCGGCTCCGCTTCCCAGGTAGCCCTACCATTCGTGCCGACGAGTGCGACCTGTTCCCAGTACCGGACAGGTCGGTGTGGGCGTTCGGCTGCCGGACCTACTCGACGCCCGAAGGTCTCAAGGGAGCACCGACGACAGACATGCTCCGCGCCTCGCTGCGCGGCGACGGGGTATGCGCGCGATAGTCGCTCGGACAGCGTAGAGATTGAAGTAAATGACGACCTTCCACTCGGTCTTGCCCTCACTGACATCTCTGACGATATAACTCTTTACGAGGGTCGTGCTTCAATCGGTTCAGCGCAATCACCTAGAGGCTGTTACGACCTCCACCGGGAACGGCTTGGGAATGCGAAAACGGGGCACTGGGGGGATCGGGCCAACTAGAGAATCCGCATTCTAATGCGGGTTTTACCCAAGTCCAAAACACGCTCTAGGGTCGCGGTTGGCTTCGCGGCTGCCGTGGTGGTTGATGCAGTGCTTGACTGCCGTGGCCGAGGATCTGGTATGGACGATCGATGATCCACAGCGCAATCTAGAGTGTCGGGTGAAGCACAGGCGACGGAGCGCAGGAGCAGGAGACGTGTGCGATTCGTCTCAGACTGGTTCGAGCGGCAGATACGGCTCCGGTGGCAGCCCGATGCGGATCGGGTCGCCGCGCCGCACCTCGCCGTCGGCCACTACGGTGGCCATGACGCCGGACTTTCGGATGAGGTTGCCATCATCGTCACGTCCCAGCACTGCCGCCATGAGGCCTGATCGGAGACCGTCCAGCTGCGAACAGGGGTTGCGCAACCCCGTAACCTCGACGACCGCCGTGCCGCCTAGGCGCAGCCGCGCGCCGGTCGGCAGTCCGAGCAGGTCGATGCCGCGCGTGGTGACATTCTCGCCCATACGTCCGGCCGATACGTCGAAGCCGCGAGACCGCAGCTCGTCGTGCAGCTCGGCGTGGATCAGGTGCACCTGGCTCAGGTTGGGCTGGGTCGGGTCGCGTGCTACATGAGAGCGGTGCTTGACCGTCTCGCCCAGGTGAGCGTCACCCTCGACGCCCAGACCGGTTTAAGAGTCGGATTCCGCACCGATTCGCCTTACTGAACGTATGGGCCGTACTGCGGCTCACTGCCGTCACTACCCCGCCCATCGGCTTGCTCTCCCTTCTTTGATCGGAACCGCCTTGGCAAGCATCGAAGCCGTGACGACTTCTCGCCTTAAACTAGTAACCCGACGCTTTTTCGAAGCGTATCTACGGGAAGCCGGCGAACGCATCGAGCCTAGAAGAATAATACTTGTAGGTGAAGTTCCCGCGATGAGTTGCGGACCTTGTCGAGGGGTTCGCCTAGGCGCGGCTTGCCACTCACCGGCGGCTTATCTCCGCGAGATGCTCGGGTGACAAGAGGATCAAGCGGCCTCTCTGCACGTCTATTGCCCATCGCCGGCGTAAGTCGTTCATGGCCATGCTGACAGACTCGCGGGTGGAGCCAATCATGGCGCCTAATTCCCGCTGGGTCAGTCTCATATCTATCATTGGTCTCTGCCCGCCCGAACGAGTCCCGTACTTGTCGGCCAGGATGGTTAGAAGAGCGGCGAGCCGAGCTTCGGTCCTGCGCGGTAGAAGGCACCCCGCCAGTTCCTCGTGTTGCACCAGCCTATGTTCCATGAGTGTGAGCGCGCGGAATGCCACCTCTGGCCGTAAGCGCATGGCTCGGTCCAGGAAGATCCGCGGCACCTTGACCACCCTACAGTCCGCAACAGCCTCTACCGTAGTCCGTTGGACGGGCTCGCCGACGAATGCCAGACTGCCGAAGAACTCCCACGATTCGAGCAAGTGCAGCGTAAAACTTGCCCTCCGCGCTCGCGCTCATCATCTTGAGCGTACCTTCTATAAGGATGTAGAGGGCGGCTGTGCAATCTCCTTCCCTGTAAACTACATCACCAGCGTGGTAACACCGTTCCACGGTAACGGCCCCCGTCTTGCGTATTTGCGCGAGCAGTTCCCGCCACTCCGGCTCTCTATACCCGGAAGCCTGAAATCTTCGGCCCGCAAAGCCGCAGCCCGAAGACCTCCTGTCATCTCCGCGGAACGCTGCTCTGTTTTCCGCCAACCGTTGAATCTTCATCTTAGCGATCTGGATGTACTACCGGCTCTGCAAAGCGGCTTGCCGCCCCGCCTCGATTATCCGGCGCATCTCGGTGGCTGGGTCGCCCTTGTAGACGGCGGAGCCGGCGATCAGCACCTGCGCGCCGGCCTCTACCACGAGCGGAGCCGTCTCGGCCGTGATCCCTCCATCGACCTCTATCGGCAGGTCGGTCATCTCCCGGAGCCGCCGTATTTTCTCCACCATCTGCGGGATGAAAGTCTGTCCGCCAAAACCTGGATTCACGCTCATCACCAGCACGAAGTCCAGGTAGGGTAATGCCCACTCAATAAACTCTGGAGGGGTGGTCGGGTTGAGCGCGACCCCGGCCTCGGCGCCGCCATCCCGGATCAAGGACAGCGTCCGGTGCAGATGCGTCACCGCCTCCGGCTGTACCGAGATGCTCGCAACCCCGGCGTCCAAGAATGCGGGGATCAGGTTGTCTGGGTTCTGCACCATGAGGTGCGCGTCCACCGGGAGATTCGTCTCGGGGACCAGCGAGGCCGCGACAAGTGGTCCGATCGTCAGGTTTGGAACGAACTGATTGTCCATGGCGTCGAAGTGGACCAGTTCGGCACCGCCATCTTCGGCCTTCCGAACCTCCTCCGCAAGACGAGCGAAATTGGCCGCCAGTATGGACGGACCACCGACCACCCGGTCGTGCAAACTCGAAAAGAGACGCATACGCTACATACCTCCGTCTAGTAGTGTCATCGCAGACCTCCGCCGATGCGTCCGGGATCTTTCGAGCCAGTCGCCAGCGCTGCGTCGACCGTCCGGGCTCCGGCAGACAGGAGATCGGGCACGGCCGCCTCGAACACGCCGTCCCTCAGGCATGGCACCACCGGCACAGTATCTTCTTCGAGGCAGAAGGTCAGGTCCGCTGCGTGTCCCAGACGCTCAAGCCGGCGCGCGGCGCTGGCTCGCAGAAGGTCGCTTTTCGGACGGGTCCTGTACATCTTCACTACTGCTCGTCCCCGCTGGTCCAGCGTGACGCCGTCCTCCGCCAGCCGGTGGAGTATAGCTCCGGCGGCCATTTCATCCTCCAGGGCGCGCTTGCCCTCCCAGCCGCAACCGACGACCACTATCTCCAGACCGCTACGCAGAAGCTCGCCGGCAAGGACTGTGGCGTTTACGAAGGCTCCGGTCAGTACGATTGGGGCTCCTTCAGCGGCATCGAGCACCCGGGTCCCGTTAGTGGTGCTCAAGGCAGCGGTTGTGCCCGGGTGGAGGTCCGACGCGATCAACTCCGTCGGCGAGTTCCCGAAGTCGAATCCGGCGACCTTGGCGCTCCCCCGCTCCCCGATCCTGTAGTCCGCCTCGGCCCTCGCCGCCCGCTCGAGCGAAGCGACGGGAACCACCCGCACTCCTCGAGAAACCAGCACGCAGATGCTGGTGCTGGCCCGGAAGGCGTCGACCACCGCCACGGCCGCGCCCGAGCGGCCCGCCGCCCGGGCACCCGTTGCTCCGGCCAAGTACCGGGCTAACATGACAGCACCCGCCGGTTTGGTCCGCTCGTCCCGGCGGTCTTCCGTCCCCGGACGGACGGCGTGCGCGCCGGTCTCAGGAGTGCCCCTCTTCTGGCGAGGTCTCCTCGAAGGCCGGAGTTCCGGTCTCCACTCCTACCCCGACGCGCTCTCCGAGAAGCCCGAGCGCCGTGTTGGCGACGTTCTCCGGGGTTATACCGAGCTTGGTGAGGACCGTCTCGCCCGGCGCGGACGCCCCGAATCGGTCGATACCCACCGAAGCGCCGCCGTCCCCGACGTACTCGCGCCAGCCACGCGTGACGCCGGCCTCGATGGAGACGCGGATCTTTACGGAGGAGGGCAACACGGACTCCCGGTAGTCCGCGTCCTGAGCGTCGAAGATCTCCCACGAAGGCATGCTCACGACCCTGGCCGAAACACCCTGTTCCGCGAGAAGCTCGCGGGCTTCCAGGGCGACCGCCACCTCGGAGCCGGTTCCGATGAGAATCGCATCGGGGTCATCGCCGTTCGCATCGGCGAGAACGTAGGCCCCGCGAAGTACGCCCTCCGCGCCGGCAAGCTCCATCCGGTCGAGGACGGGTAGGTTCTGCCGGGTCAACAAGATGGCGACCGGACCTTCCGCTTCAAGCGCCGCTCGCCAGGCCATCGAGGTCTCGTTGGCGTCGCCGGGGCGAATCACGGTCAGGTTCGGGATGGCGCGAAGGGCCATGTAGTGCTCGACGGGCTGGTGGGTCGGACCGTCCTCGCCGAGGCCGACCGAGTCGTGAGTGTAGGCCCAGACCACCGGGATATTCATCAGAGCCGAGAGCCTGATGGCCGGGCGCATGTAGTCCGAGAAGATCAGGAACGTGGAGCCGAAGGGCTTCACGATGCCGCCGTGCAACGCCATGCCGTTGACACAACTCCCCATCGCATGCTCCCTGATGCCCCACGCCACGTTCCGCCCGGCTCCCGATGCGGAGAACAGTCCCCCGCCCTTTAGCTCGGTGCCGGTAGATTCAACGAGGTCTGCCGCCCCGCCGACCATCGTCGGCGCGTAATCCTTTATGTCGTCCATCGCGGCGGCCCCGGCCTTCCGGGTCGCGAGCGTCTCCGTATCGCAAGGGTCCCAGACGGGCAGCGCCGCTTCGTAGCCGGGCTCGAGCTTGCCGCTCCACGCCCGGTCCCACTGTTCGGCCAGATCCGGGGACTCCTCCCGCCACGCCTCGAAGCGCTCCCTCCACTCTGCTTCCAGTTTCCGGCCGCGCTCGCGCATGTCCATGTACTCGTAGACCTCGTCCGGGACGGCGAAGTGCTCGTCCGGGTCGAAGCCCATCGCCTCCTTGGTGGCGCGGATCTCATCCTCACCAAGGGGGGAGCCATGGGCTTTGGAAGTATCCACGGCGTTCGGAGCCGGGTACGCTATATGGGAGCGCAGGACGATCAGGGATGGACGTTCCGTCTCCTCCTTCGCGGCCCGGAGCGCCGCCTCGATGGTTCGCAGATCCTCCGCGTTCTCCACGCGCTGGACATGCCAGCCGTAGGCTTCGAAGCGCATGGCCTTGTCTTCCCGGTCGAAGGAGATCTCCGTCGTCCCGTCGATGGTGATGTGGTTATCGTCGTAGACGTAGATCAGCTTGCCCAGGCCCAGTTGCCCGGCAAGGGAGGCGGCCTCCTGGGAGACGCCCTCCATCAAGTCGCCGTCGGAGCACAGCGCATAGACATAGTGGTCAATGAGCTCGTGACCGGGGCGGTTGTACCTCTCGGCCAGGAACCGCTCCGCCATCGCCATCCCCACGCCGTTCGCGAAGCCCTGCCCAAGAGGCCCGGTCGTCGTCTCGACGCCGGGCGCGTGGCCGTACTCCGGATGTCCTGGGGTCTTTGAGCCCCACTGCCTGAAGTTCTTGAGGTCCTCCAGCGAGAGGTCGTAACCGGTCAGGTGGAGCGCGGAGTAGAGCAGCATCGAGGCGTGCCCGACCGAGAGGACAAAGCGGTCTCGATCGGGCCACTCGTGGTTCTTCGGGTTATGCCTCAGGAACTTGGTGAAGATAGTGTACGCCACCGGGGCGAGCGCCATTGGAGTTCCGGGATGTCCTGAGTTGGCATTCTGGACCGCGTCCATCGCCAGCCCGCGAATACTGTTTATGGAGAGTTGCTCTGATGTTGGGACCTTCAAGTCCAAAATGACTCCTTCGCTCTATCGGATCTCGCCCTGATTACGGGCCGGGGCCGGCATTCTAGCCATTGGATTCGGCGATAATCTTGTCTTGCTCCCTCGTCCCGCTGCCACCGAGGGCGACGGAGGCTCGGGCGGTGAGCGCGTGGTAGAAGATCAGGAGCTGCGTGAGGGCGAGCGCCTCCGAGCGCCTGAGCTCCGTACCCAGGGTAAACTCACCAAGCCTCCCGGAGCGCAGGTGCTGCGCGAAGTGCAGGCTCTTCCAGATGTGCTCTTCGATCTCCTCCCCGCGCTCACGATCGAGCTCTCCAGGAACAAAGAGAACATCGCACTCGCCGTCCCGCCTCAACTCCAGACCATCCGAGTCGCCATTGATGACCTCCGCGAGATTGGGGTGCGCCAGGCCGGGGTGGAGGGTTATCAGGGCGTCGAGCTGACTCTGATCCCGGCCCTCCACCGGCTGGAAAGCGATCACGAGGTCCGCGTACTGCTTCTGCGGTCGGATGAACGCCGCCGAGTCGTGCTCTCTGCGATCCAACTCCGCGAGCACCTTGTCCGTGGTGTAACCACGCTTCGTGGTGTCGCGGGAGACCTTCCACTTGCGGCGCAACTCCTCCGGCGGAGCGAGGTAGATCCTTATGTCGAAGGTGTCCCTCATCTCCTGGGTATGAAAGGCCAGCAGGCCCTCGATGATCGTGAAGCGTCTGGGCTCCACATAGACCGGCGGACCGAAGGTGCCGTCACTGTGCTGGTAGACGGGCTTGAGAATAGCCCTGTTGGCCCGCAGATCCTGAAGGTGCTGTCCCATTATGTCCACGTAATTACAGTCGGGATGGAGCGGTGTTATCTTCATCTCCGCCCGCTGATTGCGGTCGTATTTGTGGTAGTCGTCGGTACAGACAGCTGCGACGTTGTCCTCACCAAGCGCCCGGACCAGACCCCGGGTAATGGTCGTCTTCCCGGCCGCCGAGTCTCCGACGATGCCGATCATAACCGGACGGGACATAATAGGACGAGACATGTGATCCCCTTTCTAAGTGACTGTCAGCCGGTGTCCGGCTTCCGTGTACCTTTGAGCCATCTCCTCTAGCGGTATCGGCTCATAGTCACCGGCGTGTCCGGCCTGACCGAACGCTACCATCCGTTGGGCGATGACCTCCTGCATCTTCGCCCGCGCAGGCTTGAGGTAGGCGCGTGGATCGAAGTCCTCCCTGTCCGCAGCCAGCGCCTCGCGTACAGCCCCGGTCATCGCCAGGCGCAGGTCGGTGTCCACGTTGATCTTGCGGACGCCGTGCTTGATGCCCTCCTGAATCTCTCGCACCGGCACCCCGAAGGTCGGCCGTATCTCACCGCCGT
>CALMWA010000380.1 GCA_937873125.1 uncultured Actinomycetes bacterium
CGGGGAACCGGAACCCACCGAGGCCCTCCCCAGCCCCGAGCGGCACGACGGGTTCGGAACCCTCGCCCGCCGGCGCCGCCGGACCACCGCGGTATTGGCGATACTGCTCCTCGTCCTGGCGCTCGCGGCCGGCGCGCTCGTCTGGCGGGCCGTCGGGCTCTAGGCGCTCAGACCTCCCTCCCCCACCGCGCTCTCTCCGCTAGACGGCCGCCGGACAGAGCCCGATACTGGTTGAGATGCGACCGCGCGGTTAGAATGGGCGTACTGATCTTGAACACGGGGGGTAACGCACTATGCGTTGGGAAGAGTATATGGTCAAGGGAATGGCCTCGGCGCTGGTCATCACGGCGCTGTTCAGCCTGTGGATGCTCTGGCAGCTCGCCGACGTGAGCGTCCCGCCCCTGACGAACTCCGCCATCGCCCAGGACACCACGAGCAACGGCCTGGAGACCACGCAAGAAACCACCGCAGAAACGACCGAAGAGACCACCGCCGAGAGCACCGGCCTTCAGGAGACGACCCAAGAGGGCACGACCGCCCAGCAGAGCACCCTCCCGGAAGAGACCACCACGCAGCAGACCACCGTGCAAGAGACCACCAACCAGCTCAAGGACTCCGGCGGCCCCCGAGCCCGCGCCGTACCACTGATGCCCGGCGGACGCTGCCCGGCCGAGTTCCCGGTCAGGCGCGCCGGAGCGTGTCACGCCCGCTAGATCCAACCGCACCACCCGTCCGCCGTATGTCCTCCATCGCCCACCAGAGACCGGCGGCGCTTTCCAACAAGAGAGCCGTTGGCCTGACCCCGAACGCGTTGGGCCAACCGCAAGGCATCAAGACCGTATGGTCAATGCGAGGCCATCACGCCCTTTCGCCAACCGCTCACCCCGCCGGCACGCGTAGGACCTCGATCTGATCCAGGCAAAGGCCTCTCTGCCGTATCGGGGTAGATCTCGACCGCGCAAAGCTCGTCTGCATCGTCTCCGGGGAGATCTGCCATGTCTTCCTCGGCAATCTCTCCGATGTTTGCTGTTGCCCCGCGACTCCAATGTAACTATAATCACTTTATAGGCGGATTGCGGTGAAGAGAGGAAGGGCGATGGTAACGGGAGCGAACAGCAGCCAGCCGGTCTTGTTGGATCTTCGGGGGAGCGTGTGTCCGGGACCGACCGCCGATACCCTGGCGGCGCTCAAGAAGCTCCCGCCGGGTGGCGAGTTGGCGGTGGTAACCGACTACCCTCCGGCCCGGCAGACCATACCCCGGATGGTCGAGAAAAGAGGATGCCGCTGCGAGATCTCCCAGGATGACGGCACGGTTTTTCGGTTGGAGATAACCAAAGGAGGCGAGTGAGTGATGGACGGCAACAACCAGAGACCCTTGATGTATGTAGCCACGCACGCAACCGACGATCCCACCCTGGCGAGCGTACCCTTTCTGCTAGCCACGGGGGCCGGTAGCGCGGATCTGGATTGCTGCATCGCCCTGCTCGGCGAGGCGGCTGTCTTGGCGAAGCCGGGTATGATAGATGCTGTTCAAGGCGTGGGCTTCCCCCCGCTCCGGGAGCTGCTGGATAAAGTCAGGGACTTCGAGATACCGGTGTACGTCTGAGGCTCGTGCGCGGTCGCCCGTGGGGTGACCGAAGCGGATCTCGCCGAACTGGGAGCGCAGTTCACGGACCCGGTCGGCTTCTCGGAGATGGCCGCCGAACGCAGCGTCGTCTCCTTCTAGGACCGCCAGCCTGCTTCCTGGCCTTTGAACTCGACGAGGCGACGCTGGCGCTCAAGGAGGTCCTCTGAGCCACCTTCGATCCCGACCTTATCCCGCGTCGGGCGGCCACGCCTGGGCCACCGCTAGACGGACGACGGCGCGGGGGTCCGCCAGGCCCTTCTCCGCGCTCGCGTGGCCGGAGAGGGTCAGGTCCACCACCCCGTGGACGGTCGCCCACAGCAGCGCGGTTGTCCTCACGGCAGAGTAGGGCTCTCTAGAACGACCAGCATGCGCTTCGCGTACGCACTCCGCGAGCAGCTCGAAGGCGGCTGAACCCTCGGCGATGAGCTGGGGGTGCTCGCGGCCCGAGAGCCCGGCGCCAAAGATCAGGCGGTAGTGGGCTGGCCGGGCGAGCGCGGCCTCCGCGTAGGCGTTCAGGACCGCCTCCACGCGAGCGCCAGGCCGTTTGTGGGCGGCCTCCTCGGCGGCCCGCGTCATGGTCTCGCGGAGGGCCCGCATGCCCTCCGCGGCCACGGAAGCGAGGAGCTCCTGCTTGTCGGAGAAATGCCGGTAGGGGGCGGTGCGGCTGACCCCGGCAGCGGCCCCCAACCCGCGCAGGGTCACCGCGTCCAGCCCTTCGCCCTCGAGCATCTCGCCCGCGGCCCGCAGGAGGTCCCGCCGGGTATCTCCCGACGCCCGTGTACCAGACTGTTGCGCCATCTCACGCTCCTTGTTGACATTGTCCACATTCGGATTATACTTTGTTGACACTGTCAACGTACCTTAGGAGGTTACGATGAACGCCGATCTCGTCCCCGTCACCGTCCGCGCCACGACGGGCCTTGCCCCCAAGCAGGCGTTCGAGGCCGGGGTGCGCGTCGACCTCACCAAGATCTTCACCGGCTTCGGCCCGCTGCCCGCGGTCGTAGGGATACGCGACCAGACCGGTTCTTGGGACCACGTGGGTGTCAGCCGCAGGCCGGTCCTCTCCGACGGCACCACCGCTTTCGAGCAGGTCACCCGGTACGAGCCGGGTTCGTATTTCGCTTACGAGGTTAGCGGCTTCACCAACGCCCTGGGCCGCTTCGTCATCGGGGCCCGCGGGAGCTGGACCTTCGATCCCACCGCCGACGGGGGGGCGGCGATCGAGTGGACCTACGCGTTCCGCCCCCGCCGCCTTCGGCGAACGTTGGTGCGGCTGGTGATCGCGCCTGTCTGGCGCCTGTACATGCGCCGCGTGCTCGAAGCGACCGTGCGGGAGCTCCGGCGCCTCGACGCCGCCGGCCCGGCCCGGGTTCTGTAGCGCGCCCCGCTTCCCTCTGGGTGGTCCTGGTCGAACGGGACCTCGCCGCCGAGCACGCCACGGGCGAAGGGGGATTCTGGGGCCCGCGACGTGCCGGAGGGTCTCTCCTCGGCCGAAAAGACGATCGCGGCCCTTCCCCGGTCGGTCTCGGTCGGCCTCCGCGCCCCTATATTGGATCCGTCTCACCGTTTCAAATAAATTTGACCTATGATAGGCGTGCGAAAAGCCCTGGGCGCCAGCAACGCCGACGCTCTCTCCCAGTTCCTCTTGGAGGCTGTGCTGCTCTCCTGGCCAGTTGCGCCGCCGCGCGTCTAAGCGGCTTGAGGTCTCCTAAAGGCGTCTGCTATTATAGTTACAACGCTTCGTGGGGAAGCGCGAGGGACGGAGATCAGTCATGGCGTGGCATCTAGAAGGGACTTACTTCGAGAATTGTTCGTGCGATATGGTGTGTCCGTGCGGTACTTCGGCATTGACGATGCCCGCCGACTACGATCGCTGCCAGGTAGTTCTGGCCTTCCACATCGACTCCGGCGAGGTTGATGACGTAGATGTGAGCAGCTTGACTGTCGCCATGCTTGCCGACACGCCCCCGGTTATGGGTGAGGGGAACTGGCGAGTCGGTCTGTTCATGGACGAAGCCGCCTCCCCGGAGCAAGCAGACAAGCTAGGAGCCGTGTTCTCCGGGCAACTCGGCGGCCCCCCTGAGCTAGTTGCAGGACTGGTTGGGGAGAACCTGGGCATGGAGGTCGCTCCCATCGAGTACGTAGACGACGGCCTCCGACACTATGTGAATATTGGGGACTTTGTGGAGATGGAGATCGAGGATTTTGTGCCGCCGCAGACCCCGGGCGCCGAGCCCACTAAGATAACGGGCGTATTCCACCCGGCAAACTCGACTCTAACCGTAGCCCGAGCAACGAGCATATCCCGAGTCAACGCGTTCGGGTTGGAGTTCTCTAACCCGGAGAAGAATGGACACTCTGCGCCCTTCTCGTGGTCGGCATAGCTTTCCCGTAGCTTTGCCGGGCACCGTCTCTAAGACAACGTTTCACTAGAGGAGAAAAGCTTGCAGCAAGGGAGTGCGTTTTCGCCCACTGTCCTAGAGCGGTGGCGCAAGCGCGAAAACCTCTTGCCGGGCCTGGTGCTCGTGGCTCTGGCAGCGCTGGGGTGGGCCTACACTGTTCGGCAGGCGACCGCCACGGGTGACACCGACGGCGCGATGGCACCCATGGCGATGAGCGCCATCGGAGGGTTCACCGCGTTCCTCTTCGGCTGGACGGCGATGATGGTAGCCATGATGGTGCCCGCCACGATGCCTTTGATCCTGCTCTACCGCACGATCGCCCGCAACCGGCTTGGCCTCGCACAGGCACGGTACGGCATGACATTCCTCCTCGCAGGCTACGTCGGGGTATGGGCCACAGTGGGACTACCAGTCTACGCCTACTCCCTTTTCGGCCAGACCTCGGGTTCCGCCGGAGCCCTGCTGCCGGGCGTGCTCCTGGCCGCTGGCGGTGTCTACCAGTTCACAAGACTAAAGAGCAGTTGTCACGCCCGATGCAGCAACCCACTTTTCTTCCTCATGCAGCAGTGGCGTCCCGGCGGCAGGGGTGCGCTCCGCCTAGGGATGTTACACGGAGTCGATTGCCTGGGCTGTTGCGCCGGCGTGATGCTCGCGCTGGTGGCGCTGGGCATGATGAACTTCACGTGGATGCTTACGGCGGCTATCGTGATCTTCGTAGAGAAGACGCTACCTGGCAGCCACCGTATCGCCCGCCCCCTGGGAATTGCGATGGTCGCCGGCGGTGTAGCCCTGATAGGGATGTCCTTGCTCGGAGGGATGTCACCCGGAATGGAGGCTATGTAAGGCACTTATCCCCTTGAGGGCAGTGTCGGCTTGCTCCGCTCCAGCGTATGATAGATTCGTTTCATGAAGCACCAGAAAAAGGAGAACGTGCCAATGATAGGGGTGATCTCTAGATGGCTGCGGTAGATGATCTTGACGAAGTAGTTGAGCAACTTCACCTAGCGCTGGGTGAGTTCATGAAAGGGAACCCCGAGCCTGCGCAGAACCTATTCTCCCATCGAGACGAGGTAACCCTCGCTAACCCCTTTGGCGGGGTCGCGCATGGATGGAAGCAGGTTGCTGAGACCATGGAGCGAGCCGCGGCGCATTACCAAGATGGCGATGCCACTAGTTTCGAGATCGTAGCGAAGTATGTGACTAATGAGCTTGCCTACCTCGTGCAGGTAGAACGGTTAAAGGCCAAGGTTGACGGAGGGGACGATATCGCTCCATTCGCTCTGCGGGTTACGATGATCTTTAGACCAGAAGATGGCACCTGGAAGATAGTGCATCGACACGCCGACCCCATAACTACCGAGCAAGCAGCAGAGTCGATGATACAGGAGTAGAGCTACTGCCTTAGCGACCTTACACACCCAACTCCCAAAAATGGCATTCCGCGAGCTTCACTGA
>CALMWA010000381.1 GCA_937873125.1 uncultured Actinomycetes bacterium
GACCTCGCCGATGGGAGCGTGGAACATCCGTTGGGTGGGGAGCTCGTCCGAGGCGGTGCCTTCCAGATATGCGGTAAGAGTAGCGTCGAGGGCGGCGAGACAGAGCTTGTCGGCGCGTAGGGCGCGGGCGAGCGGGTGGCGGCGCATTTTCGAGATAAGAGTGGACTGACCGACCGCGACACCGGCCTGCGGCCCTCCGAGGAGCTTGTCGCCGGAGAAGATGGTGAGCGCGGCCCCGTCCCGCACAGCGTCCTGCACCCGCGGCTCGTCGCCCATCGGGAGCAGAGCCCCACTCCCCACGTCGGCGATTACCGGCACTTCCAGCCCCGCCAGATCCGCCACCCCGACGGACTCCGTAAATCCCACCGCGGCGAAGTTGCTGGGATGCACCCAGAGGATGGCGCGGGTGTTCTCGCCGATGGCGGCTTCGTAGTCGGCGAGGCGGGTGCGGTTCGTGGTGCCAACCTCGCGCAGGCGGGCGCCGGAGAGCGCCAGCACCTCCGGGATGCGGAACCCGCCCCCGATCTCGATGAGCTGCCCCCGCGAGACTACGACTTCCGGCGGCTCTCCGTTCTCACCGCGCTCGCCGACGGTAGCAGCGAGCGCGAGCAGGGTCGCTCCCGCGCAGTTGTTGACCACCAGCGCGTCCTCGGCACCGGTCAATTCGCGAAGCAGGGGCACGGCATGATCGTAGCGTGATCCCCGGCTCCCAGAGGTGAGATCGTACTCCAGATTCGAGTAACCTCGCGCCGCATCGGCGACGGCCCCGATAGCGCGCTCAGAGAGCACCGAGCGTCCCAGGTTGGTGTGGAGAATGACGCCGGTCGCGTTCACCACCCGCTGCAAGCCACGGGTCGAGAGTAATTTCCCGGCCGAAGAGAGAATTTGGCTCTCCGAGACGTCCGGCTCCTCCCCGGCCAGTATGGAACGCCGGATCGAGGACAGCGACTCGCGGATAGCGACGGTCGTGGCGACGCGCCCGTGGCGATGGACGAGCGCGTCCGTATCCGGACTACGGAGCACGGCGTCCACGGCCGGCAGGTTCCTTAATTTCTGCTGTCTGTCCGTCTCCAACACTCAGTGCCAGTATAACCCGCGCGGAAGCCCTCGAACGGCGGCTTTCGGCGCTGCTATGCTAAACTGGCGCCGTTGTTAGACGGGCGTCGAAGGGCGGTGCATTCGGTTGCGCGAGGGTTCGGCAAAGTTCGTTGTGGGAGTGCTGGTAGGGGCGGCGGGCGGCTTCGCCGTTGGGTCTTTTGCCGCCACCCCGACGGCCCGCTCCGCCGGACAGTCGGCTCTCGGCGGACTGGGAGTCTCGGCCCGCTTTGTGGGCCGCACGGCCGTCAAGGGCGTTCACCAGCTCGGCACAGCGGTCGAGTCCGGCTACACCAGGGTCCGGGGCCGCGAGAAGTACCTGGAGCACGAGATCGAGGAGTTGAGAGACCAGATCACGCGCCTCGAACAACGCATGGACTAGCCGCCGCCTGGGGTCGGCTAACTGAAGAAGTTGCGGAACCACCCCGATAGACCGCCGCCTTCCCTCGTGGCCCGCTTGTAGTCTTCGAGGTCATCGGGATGAACCGGCCGTCCGACCTCTCCGAGCAGCGCCCGCGCGTCCCGCAGGCGGCTGTCCGGTGCGTCCGGCGCGAACGAGGCTTCGACCAGGTAGTTGTCGTTCCACCGCACGCGGTAGATGCGAAGCGCCAGTAGTTCTTTCTGGTCGAAGCGCCGGTCCAACTCGGTGGCGGCGGCGCGGGCCGCGCTCTCGGAGGCGAACTCGTAGGCTACGGCTTGGGCGGGACCTCTCTCGGAGCGCCGCTCCTCACCGGCCATCTCAGACGGCTTCCATCCTCGACATCCAGAGGCCGGGGTCCCGGACCTCGGCTAGCGTGGGCAGGTTCTCGGGACGTTCCCAGACGCGGTTGAGTCCTTGCATGCCCTGACGCTTGACCACGGTATCGGCGAAAGCCTCGCCGAGACGGTATTGCTCCAGCTTCATGTCCATGCCGGTTATGCGGAAGATAGCGGTCTCCAGCGCCGGACGGTGGGCGCGGCTCGCCGCCATGCGACGACTGAGGTTCTCGTAGTTCGGGACGAGGCCGCGGCCGACGTGGTGCATCACGTAGTCGGAGTAGCCCTCGATCACGGACATCGTCGCCTGCATGCGGTCGAAGGCCTCGCGCTGTGGGCCACTCATCATCAGCTCCACGGAGCGTCCACCGGTAGAGAGGTTGCGGGAGATGCGGCGCAGGGTTTCGACCGCTCCGAGGCGTTCGGCGAGCGGTGAGATCAGGCTCTCAAGAAGCTCCCCGAGGTAGCTTCGGAGCCACGGATAGCCCTCGAACTGCAGGGCGTGGGTCATCTCGTGCAGCACGATCCAGAGCCGCAGACCGTCCACCGGCACACCGATCCTGCCCGCCGCCGAGACGATGTTTCCGTCCAGAAAGAACACCTTCCCCGGCTCTCCGCTCCGCTCTCTCAACACTAACGGCCCCGTATCGTATTGACCGAGCACCCGCGCCGAGAGGAACCCCAGAAGCAAACCAACCTGGGCCGTGAGCGTCGCGCCGCCGAGAGCCCACGTCACGCTGTCGGCGCCGGCGGCGGCCCGTTTGAGAACCGGTTCCATCAGAACGCCGAAGCCCTCGATGTTGAAGTCGATCCACTCCTTCCGACCCGCGATGCGGAGTTGCCGCCCCGCCGGGGGGATGGAGATGCCGGTGAACCTGGAGAGCGGGTCGAGCGTGCGCTCCACCGCGCCGGAATAATCGAAGTCTCCGGCCGGAACCCTCTCGGACCGCGAAGCCAGAGCCACGGCTATCGTGCGTACCCCCGCCCAGGAGATCATGGCCTATTCCTCTTGAAAGAAATTGCGAAAGTAATCATACGATGAGTATATACGCTGAGCCGCACGGATCGTTGCGCGACTCGAAGTTCATTGTCGCCGCGCCCTTCGAGGGTTAAGATAACCGCATGTTCGGAGTTGGGCCTTCAGAGATGGTAATGATCGGGTTGCTGTTCCTGTTGATCTTTGGTCCCAGCAAGCTCCCGCAGATGGCCCGCGACCTCGGCAAGTTCGTCGCCGAAGCCCGCCGCTCGATAGACGAGTTCAAGGAAGAGATTACCGCCGAACACCACGACGATGAAGAGGATGAAGACGACGATACACGGGACGGCAAGAGAGACCTCTAGCCCTCCTCGTTCTCCCTCTCGCGCGGTATGTAGAGCGCGCGCTTCAGCGGGTTCTCGTGGTGGCTCCATCCGCCGGCGCTGACGTTCTCGGTGCTCTGCAGGAACATCTCGGCGCGGGCGTCCAGATTGTCTATCAGGCTTACCAGTAGTGCTTCGAGCGTCTTCGGCTGGGTGGGTGAGCCGTACTCGATCTCCCCCTGGTGCGAGAGCAGGATGTGCGAGATCTGCAGCCTTAGCTCCTCTGGGAAGTCCGGTATGCCGGCTATGTAGGACGCCACCAGCCGCTCCCCGAGGACGACATGGCCTTCGAGCCGTCCCTCCGTGGTGTACGCGAATCCACCCGCCTCCCACGAAAGCTCCTTTATCTTCCCCGCGTCATGGAAGATCGCCCCGAAGATCAGCAGGTCGCGATTGACGGGATAAAGGTCGGAGACCGCGCGCGCGATCCTCATGCACTGTACCGAGTGTTCCAGTAAGCCCCCGATCCGAGCATGATGCATTCCCTTCGCCGCGGGAGCCGTGCAGAAAGCCTCCCAGAACTCCTCGTCGGCGACCATCCGCTCGAAGAGAGCCCGCAGGTGCTCGTCCTCCATCTCCCGGCCGGAGATCTCCAGCTCGGCGGCGAGCGCTTGGCGGTCCTTCTCCGTGGCGGGCAGGTAATCCTCTTCGACAACCTCCTCGCGGTCGAGCACCTGAAGCCGGTCTATCTTCACCTGCAAAGTACCCCGGTACTCGTGGGCGTTCCCGTCCACGCGGACGTACTCGGGGCCTGAGAGTCCGCTACGCAGCTCGAACGGCAGCCCCCACATGCGGGCGTCTATGGAGCCGGTGCGGTCCACCAGTTTCAGGGACAGGTAGGGCGCGCCGCGGGAGTCGTTGCGGACGGTACTGTCGGTAGCGAGGAAGGTCGAGCGCAGGCTCATACCCGGCTCGATCTCCCGCGCCCAAAACTTCTCCTTGTTCAGCGGCGCGCCCTTCTAGTCCGGCTTCGACATCCGGCCTGCCGGAAGTTAACCCTTGACCGCTCCGGCGGTAAGGCCCGAAACGATCCGGCGCTGGAACAACAGCACCAGTATAACCAGCGGTATCGTGACTACCACGGCAGCGGCGGACTGTGCCCCGTAGTCCACCGTGTAGACGGTGGCGAAGTTCGGGATCGCAACCGTAACCGGCTGGGTGGTGGCGTCGAACAGGAACGTGTTGGCGAAGAGAAACTCGTTCCACGCGAAGATGAACGTCAGGATCGCGGTCGTAAACACCCCCGGCGCGGCCAGCGGTACTATGACCTTTCGGAACGCCTGTACCGTCGTCGCTCCATCGACCTTTGCAGCCTCCTCCAGGTCCTTAGGCAATTCCTTGAAGAAGGCGACCAGGATCCAGATCGTCAGCGGCAAGGCGAAGACCACGTCCGTGATGATCACGGACCAGTAAGTGTTGATCAGGCCGACGTTACTAAATAGGACGAAGAGCGGAGCGATGATCGCCACGGCCGGGAAGAAGCTGATCGCCAGAATCGTGGTCATCACCGTGCTCTTGAACCGGAACCTGAGTCGGGCTATCGCGTAGGCGCAGATAGCGCCGAAGAACAGGCAAATAACCGTCGTTACCCCGGCGATTATCGTGCTGTTCACGAGCGCCCGCCGGAAGTCCGGGTTGCTAAAGATCGTACCGTAGTTATCCGAGATTGGGGGCGCCACCAACGTGGTTGCCGGCGACTGGAACAGGTCGGCCTTGGTGACGATGCTCATCTTGAACACCCACAACAGCGGGAACAGGCTCACCAGGACGAACAGGAAGAGGAATACGTAGAAAAGGATCACGTTCAGGTTGGACTTGGACCCTCCGGTTGCCGTTGCGCTAGCCATCTCTAATCCTCCGTCGAAGTCTGCATGCCGAGGCCATAGATAAAGAACAGCGCCAGTAAGAACGCGGTGAAGAAGATAAACACCGCTGCGGCGTTGCCCTGCGCGAACTGAAGTTGACTGATCCTCACACCTTTATATACGTATGTCGAAAGGGACTCGAGCTGACGGTTGCTCATCACCCAGAACAGGTCGTAGACCCGGTAGGAGTCCATCGTTCTGAACAGCACCGCGACCAGTATCGTCGGCTTCAACAGCGGCATCGTGATCTGGAAGAAGCGCTGGAACACGTTCGCCCCGTCCACCCTTGCGGCCTCGTACACGTCGGCCGGTATCGTCTGCAAGCCCGCAAGAAGCAAGAGCGCCATAAACGGTGTCGTCTTCCACACGTCCACCAGGATCGAACCGATCAAGAGCAACGTCCTGTCGGAGAGGATCGGCTCGCTGATGAGACCTATCGCGTTCGCCACGTAGTTGATGACGCCGACCTGATCCTGGAACATCAGGCGCCACATGGCCGCCGAGATAACCGTTGGGAAAGCCCACGGCACCAGAATGGCGGCCCGCACCAGCCCCCGACCCCTGAACGCCTGATTGATGGCTAGTGCTATGCCGAGACCTATTATGAACTCGAAGAATACGCTGGCCACGGTAAAGATTACTGTGTTGGTAAGCCCGGAGATGAAGTCTTCGTTCTGGAACATTTCCGTGTAGTTCTCTAAGCCGACGAATTGACCCGTCTGGGTGATCGTCGCCTGATGCAGGCTCAACCAGATGGAGTTTATTACCGGATATACGGCTACTAGCAGAATGATCAAGAGCGCCGGCAGAACCATGTAGTAGGCTGTGCGGCGCTCGGGATTACCGAACTCCTCCTTTAACCATCCCCGCTTCTTCTCTCTCGATGCGGTCGTCACGACTCACCTCCCCTTCGAAGCCTCCGGCGGGGAGACTCTCCCCACCGGAGGTTGGCCTGGATTACGACGCCTGGTCGGCGATCTGCTGTAGCTCAGTCTGGAGCGTCTTGACGGCCTCTTCCGGCGAGACATCGCCCTTAAAGGCTCTGTTGAACTGCTCGGCCATCTTGAGAGACATGTCAGAGTACGCGGGAGAGACTGGCCGCGGAATCGTATTCGCCAGCGCCTCACCGGCGAGCGCGATGACCGGTACGGCATCGAGGATCTCCTTGTCCTCGTACAGGGATTTGAGCGTCGGCAGGAACGAACCGTTGAGCGCCCGGTACTTCTGCTGCGCGGGCTCGGCCATGAACTTGGCGAACGCGATGGCCGCTTCCGTCTTTTGCGAGGCGGCGTTGATGTAGAAGTTCCATCCTCCCAGCCCGCTGACGCTCCCTGCCGAACCCGCCGGTAGTGGCGCGACGCTGACCTGCTCCGGCTTGATCTTCGACTCGTCGGGATTGCCGACCAGCGCGTACATGTACGGCCAGTTGCGGCAGAAGACGGCTTCGCCGTTGAGGAACGAGGTCTGAGACTCCTGCTCGGTGTAGTTCGTAACGGCCTGCGGCGAGACACCATCCGCGATCATGCTGGCGGCCATTGCCAGGCCCTCCACGGACTCCGGGCTATCTATGACGACCTTGCTGGCGTCGTTGTCGTCGAGCACCTTGCCGCCGTAGCTGTTGATGTACTCCAGACCGTCAACCACACCGCCCTCGTACTGAGAAGCCTGCCAGACGAAGCCGGCCTTGGTGCCGGAGTCCTCCGCAACCTTCGTCGCCATCTCCTTTAGCTCGTCCCAGGTCTTGGGCGCCTCGTTGAAACCGCTCTCCTCCAACAGATCCTTACGGTAGTAGAGCATCCCCGCGTCCGTGTACCACGGTATCCCGTAAAGCTTGCCCTCATAGGTCATCGAGGCTATCGGACCCTCAAGGAACTTGTTCCGTTCGTTATCGGGAAGTTGATCCGAAACGTCCAAGATCCACCCGTTGGCCGCGAACTGGGCCGGCCAGATAACGTCTCCGCCGATAACGTCTATGTCGCCGCCGCCGGACTGGAACTGCGTTCGGATCTTATCGAAGAACTGGCCCGTGTCCGTCGGCATTTCACGGTACTTGACCGAGTACTTGCCCTTGTTCTCTTTGTTGAACTTGTCGATCAGCTTTTGAAGGCTGCCGGAGGTATCGGGACCCATCGCGAAGACGATGTCGCCGGACCCGCCCTCGCTGCTTCCGCCACCGCCGCCACAGCCCGCTACACCCAGAAGAGCCGCGCCGGCAAGACCGGCACCGCCGATCTTCAAGAAGTCTCGGCGGTTCATCCTGCGCCCGGATAGTGTCTCCGGACTCTGTCCCTGCTTCTCCGTCATTCTTGTTGCTCCTTCTAACTGGACATTATTCCAGCGGTTCACGACCGGGCGCGGCTTATTCCACGCCCGGTATTTGAAACCCTAAAGTATGGCCTGCTCCGTCTCCGGGTCGAATATCCGGATCTTGCTGGAGTCGATGACCACTTTCATCTTCTGACCCAGCTTCGCCTGGCTGGCCGCGGAGATCCGGGCCGTCATCATCTCTCCGCCGGTGACCGACCCTGATGTACCGGATACGCCGCCGTCCGCCTCGTCCGCCGCGGAGTCGTCAGTCGCATCCTCAGCACCGTCGAGATGTACGGCCTGGTCCCGGCCAATATCGAAGTAGAGGTACTTCTCGCTCCCCATGCTCTCTATGACCTGGGGCTCGACCTCCATGCTGCTCTCTTCACCGCCAGCGGCGGTCATGGCCGCCGCCTCCTCGACCGAGGCGTCCTCGATGTGCTCCGGCCGAATACCGAGCACGACCTCTTTACCGGCGAACTCACCGAGATCCTGCCCCCGGCGCTCCTTTGCCTCCCCCGCAGCCTCGCGCGAGAGCGGGAGGTGAGTCGGTCCGAACTTGACGACGTATCCGCCGTTCTCCCGATCCAGACGCGCTCGGATGAAGTTCATCGACGGAGACCCTATAAAGCCGGCTACGAAGATGTTGTTCGGGTGGTCGTACATCACCTGCGGAGAGTCGATCTGCTGGACCTTTCCGTCCTTGAGAACCACGATCCTGTCGGCCATCGTCAGCGCCTCGGTCTGGTCGTGGGTGACGTAGATGGTCGTGACACCGATGCGGTTGTGGAGCTTTGAGATCGAAGTACGCATCTCCACCCGCAGCTTGGCGTCGAGGTTGGACAGCGGCTCGTCCATCAGGAACGCCTTCGGTTCCCGCACTATCGCCCGCCCGAGAGCGACCCGCTGGCGCTGACCGCCGGAGAGCGCCTTTGGCTTGCGGTCCAGGAAGCGCTCGATGGAGAGGATCTTGGCCGCCTCGTCCACGCGGCGCGCGATCTCGGCCTTGTCCATCTTGCGCAGCTTGAGCGCGAAGCCCATGTTCTCCCGCACGTTCATGTGCGGGTACAGCGCGTAGTTCTGGAACACCATCGCGATGTCGCGCTCGCGGGGCGGCAGGTCGTTGACCACGTTGTCCCCGATGAATACCTTGCCGCGCGATATGTCTTCGAGACCGGCGATCATCCGCAGGGCCGTTGACTTCCCGCACCCGGAAGGACCGACGAAGACTATGAACTCCCCGTCAGTGATGTCCAGATTAAAATCATCGACCGCCACCACGTCTTCGCCATAGATTTTGGTTACGTTCTCGAGCGTAACTTCGGCCATTTTGCCTCCTTCTATTACCATCCAGGCCTGTTTGTGCCCGGTTCTTCCCACAACTTCCCCTGCCGGGGAGAGGCCACCCCTATGGCCTACGGCATTCTACCCTAACTCGAGAGTTCGCACCCTTATCAGTCTCTGACCCTGTAGAGCGAGTATTTTTTCTTGATTTTCAGTATTCGCTCGGTGGAGGCCCGGAGTTGTTCCTCCGGTATCTCCCCGGACCGTACGGCCTTGACCACGGCATCATATGCATCGGCCTGCTCCTGCGGCGGGCTGGAGATAATAAGCATGTCCGCCCCGGCCTTTACGGCTTCCACGGCTGCGCCGGCCGGCGGCTCGCCACCATTCGCGCCCTCCATTGCGAGATCGTCCGTAACGATCACCCCCTCGAAGCCGAGATCCTCTCGAAGCATACGCATACTTTTCTCCGAGAGGCTAGCCGGCTTCTCCGGGTCGAGGGCCGGGTACACGAGGTGTCCCGCCATCACCATCGGCACCCCGGCCTGTATGGCCGCGCGGAACGGCGGCAGGTCGTAGGAGCGCACCGTCGCCAGGTCGTGATCCACGACCGGCAGGCTCTTGTGAGAGTCGGAAGTAGCCGGACCGTGGTTCGGGAAGTGCTTGGCCGAGGCGACGACGCCCGCCGCCTCAAACCCTTTCACCGCCGCCGCTCCCATCTTCGATACGAGTCGCGGGTCCTCACCGTAAGAGCGCGCCCCGATGGCGGCCCCGAAACCGGTGTCCACGACCGGCGCGAAGTCCGTGTTGACCCCGGCGCGCAGAAGCTCGTTGCCCATCTGCTCGGAGATGGCGCGGGCTACCTGCGGGTCGCCGCCCTGCCCGATCTCGGCGGCGGCGGGCTGCGGCGTTACCCAGGGCGCGCTCGCTATCTCACCGCCCTCCTGATCCACGCCGATAAAGAGCGGTATAGAGGGCTCTGTCTTCATCGAGAGCTTCTGCAAAGCACTAGTGAGCGACGCGACCTGCTCCTCGCTCTTCATGTTGTAGCCGAAGAGCAAAACCCCCCCGATGTTCCGCTCCCGAACCATCTTCTCGATGTAGTAGTCCGGCTCGGTACCGCCCAGGCTAACCACGAACATCTGGCCCACCATCTCCGGTATGCTCATCGTCTCCACAGCCGGTTTCTCCTCTTTTTTCTTGGCCTGCTCCGCTGAGGAACCTTTCTTGCCATTCCCGGACGCATCGTCGGGTGAACCTCCCGTTGTACCGCCGCATCCCACCAGGAGCACACCCATTACGCCGATCAACAGGGCCATTCCACAGGTACGCGATACCCACTCTATCCCTCTTCGTGGCTTCAAGTTCTCCCTTCGAACGTCTCCGGCGAGCCATTGACCGCTGAGAGTGGTGGCAGGCTCCGGTATCCTTCTCTCGACGTGATCGAGCTATTCTACGAGTCCGGCACCCTGATCGCCAGCGGCCTCCCCGAGGACGTGCGACCACCGGAGCCTTTCTTGTGGGACAGCCGCACCCGGCAGTGGCGCGCTCCGGCGAGTGCGTACCGGGAGATCTCACTCTCTCTGCGCGGCTCTTCGACGCCCTACCGAGACCGCGCCGCGGCTTTCGAGAAGCTCACCTTGGAGTCCCGCGTCGCGATGGAGCCCCGCCCCTACCAGCGCGACGCCCTGACTGCCTGGCGGCGGGCCGACCTGCGCGGCGTCGTGGTGCTACCGACCGGGGCCGGCAAGACCGCCGTCGCCGTGCGCGCCATAGAGCGCGTCGGTCGCAGCGCCCTCGTCGTCGTGCCGACCCTCGCCCTGCTCAAGCAGTGGTACTCGATATTGCAAGATGCTTTCGGGGACTCGGTGACGGTCGGGCTGCTGGGCGGCGGGTATCACGAGATCACACCGCTCACCGTCACGACCTACGACTCGGCCTACATCCACGCCGAGCGCTACGGCGCCCGCTTCGCCCTGGCCGTCTACGACGAGGTCCACCACCTCCCCGCCCCGAAAAACTCCGTGATCTCCAAAATGCTAATCGCCCCGTACTCTCTGGGCCTGACCGCCACCCCCGAGCGCCCCGACGGCGGACACGACCTGATGCCGGACCTCGTCGGACCGGTCGTCTACCATCTCACGCCGGATGACCTGGCGGGCACGTATCTGGCGCCCTACGATCTCGTCCGCATCCCGGTGGAGTTGACCGCGCATGAGCGCCACGAGTACGCGGAGGCCGACGCTATCTACCGGGATTTTCTGAAGAAACACCGCCTGTCGGTCCGCTCGCCGGAGGACTGGCAACGCTTCATCCTCGTCGCCGCGACGAGCCACTCCGGTGGCCGCGAGGCGCTCTTGGCGGCGCGGCGACGGCGGGAGATACAGGCTGGCGCGATGCGGAAAGGGGCGACGCTGGAGAATCTTCTACGCCAGCACTGGGACGACCGTTGCATCGTCTTCACCAAGAGCGTCGAGGAAGTGTATGCGCTCTCGCGGCGGTTCCTCATCCCCGGCATCACCTTCGAGACCCCGGCCAGGGAACGCAAGGAGATCCTGGACCGCTTCCGGGAGGGCCGCTACCGGGCGATCATCGCCTCGGACGTGCTGAACGAGGGCGTCGACGTTCCGGACGCGAACGTCGCGATCATCCTCGCCGGCAGCGCCTCCCACCGCGAATACGTCCAACGCCTGGGCCGCATCCTGCGCCCGAAGGAGAACAAGCGCGCCACCCTCTACGAGCTGGTAACGACCGCGACCGGTGAAGAGTTCACCGCCCGGCGACGCCGGGAATCTACTCGTGGAATCCCCGTCTGATGCTGCGCTCCGAACACGTCATGGCCCGCGTTAGCCGCGGTAGGGTCGTACCACACCGCCTCCAAACCTCCGACCAGCGAGTCCTCGACGTTGCCACGGAACTCTGCGAACTATACGCCACGCATCTCGGCCAGCCGAGAGCCGTCCTGCAGAACGCGCTCACCGAGCGGGAAGAGGAACTCGGGCCGCACCTCGACGCCCGGCGGGGATTCAGGATCGTCCGTGCCCTCGCGAAGCTCCTTGAAGAGCGCGCGGACTGGCAGCCTCCCACCGCCGCCGATCCCTACACCATTCGCACCCGCCTCTTCGAGTTGGCCGCGGCCCTGCCCAAGCCCCCAGCGACCGAGCCGGGCTTGCTTGAGGCGACCACCCGCGACGACCTTCTCTCACAGGTGGCATCCGAGACTGCGCTGGCCGACCCGGAATTCATCATGTTCGCCGACCGGCAGGGAGCGCAGGTCCTCTCGGCCTTCGACCGACCGGAGCCGGAGGCTCTGGTGCTGCGCTACAACGTCGCGCAGATACAGGGAGTCCTCTACGCCGCCCGTGAGTTGGTAGTTGACCTCGGCCGCGACGCCGACGCCCGGCTCGTCTTTCACTACGTGAAGCTCATGGGCCTCGTCTACCGGTTGGAGACCACGTCTCGCGGCTACCGGCTCCACCTGGATGGTCCGCTCTCGATCTTCGGCGGAACCCGCAAGTACGGCTTGCGGCTGGCGAAGTTCCTGCCCGGTCTCCTCCTCACAACCCCCTGGACCCTCTCGGCGGCGGTGGAGTGGAAGGGACGCGACGCCACGTTAGAGCTAGACTCGGAGTCCGGGTTGCATAGCCACTACCTCGGTCCCCACGAACGCGAGTCCCAAGAACCCGACGAAGTGCGCGCGGCTTTCGTCCGGGCGTGGGAACGCGCAAAAGATACTGGCGGCTGGACGCTCTACACTGGTGCGGAGATACTGCCGCTGCCAGAGCTAAAGACCGCGCTGGTGCCGGACTTCGTCCTGACGAGCGCGGACGGGGAGCGCGCCTATTTGGAGATTTTGGGATTCTGGTCTGAGCGGTCCCTGATCGAGCGAGTAGCCCTAGTCCGGGATGCCCGCCGCCGCGGACACCACGTCCTCCTCGCTGCCTCCGAGAGCCTGGGCGCCTCGAAGGAGACCCTCTCCGAGGCCGTCCGGGGCGAGGTAGTTTCGTTCAAGAACCGGCTGGCCTCGAAAGCTGTGCTCGAAGCCCTGGATCACGCCTAGCAGTACGTCCCAGCCTCGGCCCGTTGTCTAAATGGACCGCCGGGCGTCGAATACGAATATAATGCGGGTGATGAAGCGAAACCTCCGTTCCCTAATTATTCTTACCGTAGGCTGCACGTTCGCGGCGGCGCTCTTCGGGTTTGGTTGCGAGGTATTCGCGTTCAGGAGCGCCTACGAAGGAAACAGCGGTGGAACTCTCATCTTGCTGACCCGCCTTGCGGTATATCTGGTGCTTGCTGTGACGCTTGTACTGCGGGGCGAGTGGTGGGGAGTTCTGGCCGCGATTGCGATGGTCGTCTGCGCCACGGCGCTGGAGTGGGCGCTATTCCCGGCCGCTTTCCAATGGGCCTCTATAGTTGATCCGTCCGGCTACGAAAAGGAGTACGGCGATGCGGTGAGCAGACCCTCCTACGGGCGCTGGGCCCTCGTCGACATAATCGGGATCGGCATCGCCGCCGCGCTCACCCAGGGTCTACGGATGATGGCCCACGTGGACCCTCACCGGACGCCGGACGAATGACCTCGAACTCTTCGTCTTCGTCGTAGTCTAGCAGAAAGACCTCTCCCAGCGCATTGAAGTCGTAGTGTGAGGCCGGCAGCACGCCCTCGACCGAGTCTTCGACCTCGACTCCGGTAATGAGCCTGCCGCTCCCCTTGCAGCGGCGGCACTCGAACGGCCGCCACGTGGAGCCGTCGTCACCCCGGCCCTCGCAATTCGGGCAATCCCGGAAGCCAGTATAGTGGATAGAGATCCTGCGCACGCTGCTATACTACCCCGCTGTCCCAGAATAGAGAGAGGTGAGCGCATTGAATCCCGCGCTGGTTCTCGCAGTCCTCGCCGGCGCCGCTATCGGAATCCAGGTCGTCGCCAACACCATCGGCATGAAGTCCCTGGGGATCGGCGGCCTCGTCGGAGTCTCCGGCCTCACGACCGGTGTGGTGGGCTTCGCCGTCGCGTTCTTTCTGTCCCGCCCGGAGTTCACCGGACGGGCGCTGACCTTCGCGGTCGCCTCCGGCATCCTCGGGGCGTTTATCGTCTCCGCGATCACGCTCGCCGCCGACCAGAGCGGCCTCGCCCAGACGCTCTCGCTGGTTATAGCCTCGCAGTTGATAGTCGGGCTCGTCATTGACCGGCTCGGCCTCTTCGGCCCGGCGGCGGCCGACATCGGGCTCGTAAAGGTTCTCGGCATCGTCTTCATCCTCGTCGGGGGCGTCCTAGTCGTCCGCGGCTAGTAGGATAAAAGAGAGGCCCGGCGTACTATGTGGCCGGGCCTTTGAAGAACTGATTCTGTTCCTTTAATGCCAGCTCTTCTGGTAGGAGATCTGCTCGTCCGTCACCGTCTCGGGTTCGATACCCAGGCTAGCCAGTTTGTGGCGGGCGACGAGGGCGTCTATCTCCTCCGGGATGGGCTGAATGCCGGGGGCGTAATCCGCCGCGTGACTGGCGAGATGGTGCGCCGCGAGCGCCTGCACCGCGAAGGTGAGGTCCATGATCTCGACCGGATGTCCGTCCGCCGCTGCGATGTTGACGAGCCTCCCCCGCGCCAGAACGTGCAGCCGGCGGCCGTCGGAAAGCTCGTACTCGGTGACGTTGCGCCGCGCCTCCCGCGATTCGACCGCCATCTCCTGTAGTCCGGCGAGGTCGAACTCGTGGTCGTAGTGGCCGGCGTTCGCCAGCAGAGCGCCGTCCTTCATCAGCTCGAAATGCTCGCGGCGGAGCACCCTCAGGTTCCCCGTACCGGTAACGAACACGTCCCCGATCTCCGCGGCCTGCATGGAGTTCATCACCTGGTAGCCCTCGGAGTAGGCCTCGAGCAGCTTCACCGGGTCGGACTCGCAGACGATGACGCGCGCGCCCATTCCATCGGCATACTTGGCGAGGCCGCGGCTGACCCACCCGAAGCCCATCACCACGACCGCCTTGCCGGAGAGGAAGAGGTTAGTGTTGGAGAGGATGGCGGCGATGGAGGAGATGCCGGTACCGTAGCGGTTATCGAAGAGGTGCTTCATCTTCGCGTCGTTGGCGGCGAGCACCGGGAAGGGCAGCACGCCCTCGTTCGTCATCGCCTTCAGCTTCAGCACGCCGGTCGTAGTCTCCTCGGAGGCGCCGATCACGTTGCCCACCAACTCCGGGTGGGACTCTATGAGACGGCCGACCAACTCCGCACCGTCGTCCACAATAAGATCCGGCCCCGTCTCGATGGTCCGGTGCAGGTAGCCTTCGAAGTCCTCATCTGACGGATCATGCGTCGCGTAGACCCGGACACCCCGCTCGGCGAGAGCGGCGCAGACGTCGTCCTGGGTGGAGAGCGGGTTAGAGCCGGAGACCGTCACCTCGGCCCCCGCACCCGCCAGCAGGGTGGCGAGGTAGGCGGTCTTGGCTTCGAGATGGATGGTCATGGCGATCTTCTTGCCGCGCAGAGAGCCGTCGGCGAGTTGCTCCTTGGCTATCTTATTCAGGACCGGCGCATGCTGGGCAACCCACTCGATCTTGCGGTGTCCCTCCGGCGCGAGCGCAGGGTCCTTTACGATGGAATCTTTGATCATCGGTTTCTAACTCCTTCTGGGACGCCGCGGATGGCGTCCAAACGTGTTCGTCACGCACATAGTTTACAGGTGCGTTGGGTGGAATTCCGTAACCATGATATTCACCGCGTGGTCCTTACGTTGCGAGCCGGTTAGAATCTCGTATCGTCGAGATGCCTCACAGATACCGGATAAAAACGGCGTGGCTGAGTTACCTGGGCATCCAGATCTTCTGGGGGCTCTGCGTCTTGCTAACCCCGCTGGCTCTCGGACTTTATCCGTCGCGGCTCTGGGCGGTGCCATTGTGCCTGGTAACCGTGGCGAACGGACTGCACCTGACGTTCTTCCGCCACGAGTATAACGCCCTGCTGCGTAAGACCGTACACCGCATCCCCTACGCCCGCTACGTCACCCCGGCCCAGCGCGACCCGAAGTACTTCCTGCCCTTCGGCCTCGCCTACACCCTCTTCGGCATAATCACAGCCATAATGGTCATCATTTACTAGATTCTCTCCGTATGCTCCGGCACTCGCGCAGTATCTCCGCCAATTCCTCCGGCCGGTCGGTCATGATGGTGTCGGCGCCGAGGTCCAACAGCCGTCGCATCACGGATGGATCGTTTATCGTCCAAACGTCCACCCGCAGGCCCCGGTTGCGCGCCGCCGCGATAAAGCGGGACGTTACCAGCGGTATCCCCCGGTGTCGCGGGGGAACCTGAAGTGCTACGTATGCAGGACGGAGCAGCGACTCCACGTGCAGCCGGGCGAACACGAAGAACCACCAGATCTCCCATCGAGACGCCGCCGTCAGGATACGCTCTCCCGAGACGCGCCGGAAACGATCCACCACCGTGTGTATCCCGGAAGCGACGATCGTCCTATCCCCGGCCGCCGCATCCTCTATGACCTGCAGCACCGTCTCTTCGACGCCGGCCTGGTCCTCTTTGATCTCTATGTTGACGCACATCTCCGGGAAGCTCCGATACATCTCCGCGAGCGTCGGCACCCGGAGACCCCGCTCCCGATACGGATGGCTCAGACCGTCATCCGGGCTGAAACGATAACCGGCGTCCAGGGCTCTTATCTCGTCCAACCTCATCTCCTGCACCACGCCGGAGCCGTCGGTCGTGCGGTCCACGGTGTCATCGTGGATGACCACGATGTGGCCGTCGCAGGTCATGTGTACATCCAACTCCAGCCCCCCGGCGCCGCTCTCCACGGCAATACGGAAAGCCTCGATAGTATTCTCCGGTGCGCGAGCGGAGGCTCCTCTGTGCGCCATGTTCGCCGGCCAACCGCTCCGGGCGACCCGCGCCCCACCCTTTCGAAATGCTACGGAGGCCACGATACCGGCCACCACGGCGAATACGGCCAGAAAAATCCATTTTCCGCGCATAGGCAAACGCATCCGTGGACCTTAACATAAGAACTTTAAGTTCTCTGGTAAACTCGAAAAAAGCATGTTCCAAAGACTACTTCTCGCAATCTTCCTGTCCCTGAGCCTCGTCTCCTGCTCCCCACAGAATACAACCGTGGAACGTTCAACCGAACAGAAGCAACCCCTCACCTACGTCTCCCTGGGCGACTCTCTCGCCGTCGGCGTTGGCTCCTCCGACCCGAGCCGGCGAGGCTACGCTCCACTACTCAGAGAACAGCTTTCACGCGACACCGGACGCGAGGTGCGGCTCGTACAACTCGGCGTGAGCGGCGAGACCAGTGCGAGCTTCATCGGCGGATACCCGGACAAGGAAACATCCCAGCTCGCCCGCGCAGAGAAGGCCCTGAAGAACGATCCCGGAGCCAACGTAACCCTCTCGATAGGCGGCAATGACCTCTTGCGAACCGCAGGCGCGGACGACGCAGCCCGCCGAGAAGCAATCTCACGCTACGGCCGTAACTTGGATCTGGCGCTCAAAACACTAAAAAGCGCCTCGCGGCCCGCGGCCCGCATCACGGTTCTGGCGCTCTACAATCCCGCACCCGGCAGCTTCACCGACGAGTGGAGCGGGCGGCTCAACGACGAGCTCCGAACCACCGCCCGCAGCAACGAAGTCGCCGTAGCGGCCGGGGACCGGGCGTTCGAGGGCCACGAGGCCGAGTATGCCCACTACGTCCGTAACCCCCCGGACATTCACCCCACGGATAGAGGCTACAAGGCGCTGGCCCGTGCGTTCGCCAGAACATTTGACAGAGCATGAGAGCACCGGAGTACATCGTTTGCAAGGATGCGGCGTATCGAGGGGAACACCGTTGACCCTTCGGGGGGTGTCCCTTATACTCTGGCGGCTGCTTTGTCGGAGTGGCGGAATTGGTAGACGCGCTAGGTTGAGGGCCTAGTGCCCGATAAGGGCGTGGGGGTT